>NC_013940.1 GCF_000010985.1 Deferribacter desulfuricans SSM1 | reverse complement strand
CGTTAAATGTAATAAAGGTATAGATATGTATTAAAGACTATAGTATTATAAATACAAAGCTGATTACTTATATAATTTATTTTATATCTTATATACCGGACCAGAAAATTTTAAGATCATTGTTAATTTAAAAAATATAGTTATTACATACGAATAAATTCTCAAATAAATTTTTAAATATTTAATTTTGTATAAATTTTATATACTAATCTGCTTAAAAATATAAATAAAATTTTATACAAATAATTTTTTATTTATTTAAAATAGTCTACTTATTTAAATTACCATTAAAAATTAAAATTATATTTTTTTGATTTATTTTTTTATGATTTATTTTAAAATTTTGTGTTATATTAGTTATAAGAAAGTATTAACAAAGGAAGGTGTATTATGAGAAGTAATAAACAAATAAATTATTATTTCGTTGCTTTAAATATCTTATCTAACATAAATTATATGTTAGAATCTTATAAAACTATAAATAAAAATGAAATAGAACCTATATTTAATTTATATACGGAAAATAATTTTGATACATTGCAGAAACAAATGGACTCTTTAAAAAAGGAATTAATAAATGAAGATAGTAAATTACTTATAAATACACTTGTAAATTCCTTAGGCTATTTATCATCAGCTTTAACAAAAATAATAGAAATAAATAAAGAATCACTATTAAAACATACTCAACATTCAATAGCTTTATTTACTTTATTAAAAGATACTATTAATGAAGAAAACAATATTAAACAACTTTATGACTTAATAGGTTTTTATATCTACAACAATCCTGAACTATTAACTATTTATGATAAAAAAGAAGGTATAGAACAACCAATACCTAAAAGTAAAATTCGTACTGATATAAATATAAGACCTAAAACTGAAATGAATACTAAACTGAAAGAGACATTTTTTAATACAAACACAGATTTCCTAATTAGTATAAGTTCAAATCCAATACTAAAAGATTTAGATAAATTTGTTAAAATTAATTATCCAGAACAATCTTTTGATATTAATAATTTTACCCACTTCATAAATAAAAACAAAGAAAAAATTCTAAATTATTATGTAAAAAATAGTTATGATAGACTAAATACTTTCATAATTGATCTAAATTTAATTAATTTATTAGAATTTTTATATGAAAATTCAATTGCATACCCTAAAGTGTTTAAAGTTAACAACTTTGATCATATAGTATATACATCAAAAATAGTAGATTATAAAAATCTCATATATTATGTTTTAGATTACTTAGGTGAAAACAATCTTATTGAAGATATTAATAATATAATTAACTTATTAACACAAAACCCTAATAATAAATTTGAAATGACAGCATTTGATATTAAGGAATCAATTGAGGGTATCAATGAAATAGATTATAAACATAAAGTTATCCAAACCAGTTCAGATTCATTTAAGATTCATACGGAAAACATTTTCTTAGATGAAATATCAGAAGATTTTTCTAATGGTGATACAATTCATATAAATAAAGCACTTGCTATTTCTATTTATGATTTTGTAAAAACTTTTTCTGGTAAATATGCTATTCTTAATCAATTGGTTGAAAAATTACCTGATGATATAAATAAATTAAACGCAGAACAAATAACTATGTTATTAAATGATTTTGTAGATATTGTTTTATCAAGTAATATAACATTACATATGTATTACACAAATGATTTTCTTACTAGCTTTATAACTAAATTAAATGAAGATATGAATAATACAAAATCAGGTTTAACTATAAATCATTTAAGTGATATCTTAAGTAAAAACTTAATAAATCATTTTATATTTATAGCTAATTATCTAGAGCAAAAATATGCTATAGATCAAATACCTTTAGGATTTAAAAACACATTTTTAAAAAATATAAATCAATTAGATAATATTATGGCTGAAAAATATACTAAAAGAGTTTTAAATGATACAAAAAATCAAATAAACCAAAGCAATATTATTGGTGATGTCAAACCAAATGACGAACCAAGAGGTGACTAATGGAAACTTTAGAAACTAGAAAAAATAATATAGTTAATGCTTATTTTAAATTAGATTTAAATTATATAGATAATTTAAGAGATAAACTTGTAAAAAAGTATTTAACAACGGATTCTAAAATCAAGGATCCTGTTCAGATAAGAAAAGATATTCAAAAATTTTCAGAATTAACTAATTTACCTATTTTGGAAAATAGTGATTTTATTGATATTATAAAAAATAAGAAATTAATATCATTTAATGATATAAGTGAATTAAGTGATAATATAAAAAATCCTATAGAAAGTATTGATTATCTATCTTCTATAATAAAACCATTTTTAAAAGAGGATGATTATAGTTATGAAACTATACAGAGTGATATAACTAAACAAACAACAAATAAAGAATTTGATTGGTTTACTCAGTTTAATGAGAATATTAAGAAACAATATTATGCTACAAATAACAAAGAAGAAGAAAACACAAAGAATTTTATAGAATCTTACAATATATTCTTTGGTTTAAAAAATAAAGAAATCGAAGATTTAGAAAATTCATCTTTAACTTTTTTAAATTCTTTTAAGTTTGTATTTAGAGAAGATTATTTTAATGAATTAGATAATCTTATAGAAACTTTTCTATCAATTGAATCTTCTGATTCTTCTATATATGATTTATTTAATGTACTTAGTGATTATCAAAATACATTGAAAGAAGTAAAAGAAAACTTTCAAAATATAACTATAGAAGATTTATTTATGTTTTACGGCCAGGTTAATACATTACATAATAACATTATGCAATTATATGATAATGCAAATATAAACAAAATACAATTAACGGAATTAAATCGTTATAATAATATACTGCTTACAAACTTACAATTAATGCTTAAAAGCTATTTGGAACAAAATTATATATACGCTAACAAAGGAACTGAATATACAGAAGAGGATAAAAACCAAAGAATTGAATCTGTATTTAATAAAATAGCAATTCAAGCAGAAGAAAACTATAAATCTCCTTTAAATGTTAAAGAAATAGATTGGGTCAAAATAGGATATAACGCAGGTATACCTATTAAAGTAGATACAAAAATATCTGATTTATATTACAGTAATAAATTTAGTTATTATGCTTTATTAGAATATAAAGCAGACAACTTTCAGTGGAAAATTAATAAATTATTAGAATCAAATAATTTGGACCTTATTATTGATATATTAAAAAAGGAAACTGATAGTTACAATCAAGTAATAGATGCTTATGAAGGAGCCTTAGGTAAAAACTCAAAAATTTTACAAGAATTAAGGGATATACAACAACAAATGAAGGAACTTTTATTTGATCCTTATAATAAACATAAATATGATAATATGAGTAAAAAAGAACAAAAATTAAGGAATTTTGTAACTGGATTAAGAGGTATTAGTATATCTAATGTTAATAATACTGAAATAAGACTTGCCTTACAGGCTATTGAGGTGGTTTTAAGTTTATATTTATTATCTCTTAAATTCATAGCTTTAGCTGGGATAAGTACTTATTATAGATACAAAGTAAGAGATTTAATAAATTATGAAAAAGAATATAGAAAACAAATAAAAGAATTTAATAAAGCTAAAAAAGATATGGATAATTTTAAAAATATATTGCAAAATGAAATTAGTACCAAAAAAGTTCAACAAATTATTAAAAACAAGCAATTTTTTGAAGATTATTATGTTAATGTTAAGAATAATACTCAATTTTATTACAATAAAATGCTTTCTGATAACTGGTTAGATACCCAAGCTAAAAAAATTATGAAATCTGGTGATGCTTATTTAAAATATAAAGATGCATTAAAAACATATAGAGATTTTATAATAAAAGCATTAATAGGCAATACTAGAGTAGATGTAGATAAAATAAAACATGTAAAATTAGATATATATAATAACTTTTATAGATCAGTGACAAGAAATTCATTTGTTTTTAATATGCTTAACACATTTTGGAATACAGAAAAAGTAAATGCATTAATTAAAAATCATTTTCCAAAAGAATTACAAGAACTCTTAAAAAACAAAGAATTTAATAATTATTTTGAAGTAATTAAATATTTACATGATAACAAATCACTAATTAATGGTAAAGGGATAAAACTTCCTTCTGATATATTAAACGAAAAACAAATTAAAAATATTGTAGAATCTGATTCATATAAAAAGTTAGATGAATTATCAAAAATATTACAAGAAAAAATAGGAAAAAATTATTTAACCGTAGAAGATATAAATAAATTACCTGAAGAGGTTTTATTTGAAATATTTAAGATTGTAAACAGCGATAAAGCATTTCAAACAGGTGAAATAAGAACATCTATATTTCAAAAAGGTGAATTAGATATTACTCGTTATTTTGACCCATTTGAATTTAATAATAATGTGAATAATTATTCTAATAACATAATGGAAAAAATTGATAATATTGTATTTGAAAAATTACAAGATATAGTATTAGAAAACGATGTGATGGATAATTTCTCTTCAGAAGTTCAAAAAGTAATAAAATCCGTATATGATACTGTTAGTAATCAAAACAATTTCACTAAACCTACAATTGAACTTCAAGGTACAATTATGGACCAGCAGAAAAAAACGAATTTAGTAAATCCAGAGCAATTAAATACAAGTTTATTAAGTACAGCATATCTAAAAGATTATGCAGTAAAAAATGAAGCCTTAAGCTCAAGTAAAAGTATTTTTGACACAGTTCAAGAAATAGAAACACAAAAAACAGATAAAATAGGTGCATTAAAACTAATAGATCTTAATGATTTTTCTCCTTTCAGTAGCAAATCAAAACCTTTAGAAAAAATAGATATGGATATAACAAATTAAAAATATTTTTGATATTATTTAAAATTAGTTAGGAAAATTATTAGTTAATGAAATAAATATTTCTGTTATATTTAATATTAGAATTATTAGTGTAACATATAATATAAATTAATATAATAAAAAAAGGTATGAATATGAATACAAATAATATGGATATTAAACAACAAAACAATAATAATAGTTTTTATGATAAATTTATTAAACCACATGAGACACAAACTAATTTATTTTGTGTACTTTACAACACTAAATTACTCTTAGGAAAACCAGTAGAAGGTAAATACAGTAAAAAACAATATAATGTATTATACAAAAGAGCTTATCTTTTTGTGATGTCTTTATTACGTAGTTATTATTACTACCGTCAAGATAATGTTTTACAGGATTATGCAGAGAGAAATCTCCATTTATATTTAGTTATACCGTCTAACAGAGCTTCTGATATACTTAAATATAGTAAACCTATTTATGATGTATTACATTATTATGAAATTTCTTATACTGTTTTGCTTGACAATCAATTAGATAGTTTTTTTGATAATATAAAAAATAAAAAAACAAAGATAAAATTTGATTTTGTTTATTTACCACAAATTAAGGGAGCATTCGATTTAAATAAAAGATTATTAAATTATTTTGATGTTAATTTAGAAGCTAATAAAAACAGAAAAGATAAAAAAAAGAATAACATTTATTATCATTTTTATGATTATTCATATGAAACAAATTTTTGTTTAAATGATCCATTTTGTCAAAAATGTAAATTATGTCATGTATTTTTTGATCAGCATTATAAAATGGAGTTATCTCGTTTAAAAGAAGATGAAGAATTAAGTTATAAACCTACATATGAAAGATATATTAATAGAATAAAACCTCAAGATTATTACAACAGATTTAAGGACCATAATGTTGATACAAATAATAAAACTACATTGATAGTTAATGATTATAGTTTCTTTCCTGATGCTTATAAGGATACAATATTACATCAAGATACATTACAAGGAGAATATTTTTTAAATACATTTAATAGTATAACAGAGAACAGAGCTCATAAATCTGCAACTTTTTACTTAGATAAAGCAAGGTTGATAAATACGATTAGTGCCACTCCTAAACTATTTAATCTTAATACTACTTATTCTATTAACCATGGTAAAAACTGTGGTATCAATGTTTATTTCGAAGTATTAAAGCATAAACCAAAAAATATATTAGTTTTTGGACCTACAAGTTATAAATTATTTGAAAAATATATTAAAAAATCTTTTTTTGATGCTCGTGGTAAAAGTTTATTAGTGAAATTCTTTAATACGGAGTTCATGTTATTCCCTACTATTAGTCTTAATACAATCATAAAAAACAGAAATTTTGAAACTGTATTTAATGTTGACTTGTTTAATTTTTTAGTTTCATCAGGTATGTTATTTAATACAGACTATAAAAAGTATTTTGAAAATTTAGATAAAAAATATAAAAATTTTGATGAAAAAATTATTGTTAGAATAAGAAACTTAAAACAGTTATCAGAACATTTAAGCGAATTGACAGTATTTTCTGAACCTTTTGTAGCGTTGGATATAGAAACTAATGGTTTAAAAGGTTATTCTACAGATAAACATAAAAATACAATTACTATGTTTTCCATTACTAAGGTAGATCCTAAAACAAAACAACTTAAAACATATGTTATTGGATATGAACATAAAGATATTATGAATCAAATGGATGAAAAATCTTTTAAATTATACAAAAACAATGTAAGAAAACTTATATTAAATTATCTAAATTCTGAAAATATTATCAAAATATTTCACAACGGTACATTCGATGTTTCTTATATAATGAATAAATTAAATATAAGTCCTAATGAGATAAAAGTTACACGTTATTTTGATACTATAAATATTTTATACCTACGAATGGAAGAAAAACTGAAAGGTTGGCAGAAATTAGATAACTTAGCAATGTTAAGAAGTAAATTACGAACTTATTACTTTTATATGCATGATTATGTAGATACATTAAAAAATAAATTATCAGAATTAAATTCACTTATTAATAAATTTAGAAAATACGATTTAACTGAATCTCAAATAAGTTGTTTCTTAAATATAAATAAAACGTTAATAAATTATTATTATATTTATCGTACTAAATTAGATATAGAAAATAAAAATTCATTAAATGATTTTTTAAAGTATATGATAACTGTTTTTTCAGCAAACAATTATGATGATTATTATAGTTTATTAGGTAAAAACTTAGATGTATTAAATCATTTAAGAGAATCAGGTTTGGATGAAGTAACTATAGCTAAATTGCTTATTACAACAACTTTTTTAAATATTGATTTGTTAGAACTTGATAACTATAAAGATAATTTATCAGTATTGTATAAAAATTTAATTAATTACATAAATAATTTTTATAATATAGATCCTGAATTATTAAATACTTTTATTCCTAAAAGAAATTTAAACAGCATTATTGAATTAATAAATGTTTATAAAGAAAAAAATAAAATAGATACACAAAATACAACAAATATAATTACATTAAGTAATTTTCATCAAAATAATTTTAAATATATAACTTTTAGTTTTAATGATACTTTAAATGAAAAAGTTGGTTATAAATCACAAATGGTTCATTTATTTAAAGATTTATTTGATTTAGTAAGTACTAAAAATAATATTGTTAAAATAGATGAGTTTGATTACAGTTATATTAATTTTGATGAACAATCCTTTTATGCTGCTGGTGATACTTATGCAACTTATGAGGCATTTAAACTTGATTATATGAATTTCCTGAAACGTGATAGTAAATCTATTTTAAAGGAATATCCTATTCCACTTGTTCTCTTAAATGATATTTTATTACCTATATCAGTTATTCAATCCCAAGGTATAAAAATAGAACCTGATGATTATGAATTTATGAAAATTAATTTTAAACGAAGCTTAGAAGAATTATTGAAAAATATTTATAATCATCCGGACTTAAAACCTTACATTGAAGAATTTGAAGCTAAATATAAAGAAAAATTTAATATACAATCTGCTGAACATTTGACTCATATGTTTTACGATTATTTACAGGTTCCAGATAAATATAAAACTTTTACTGATAAAGGTAACATTCAAATGAATGAATCTGCAATTAAAAAGATAAAAGGGATAGATATTGAAGATGAAAGTATACAGGATAAAAAGAAAGTTGAGATTGCTAAATATTTAGCTGAAAAAACACTTGAATACAGAACCTTTAGTAAATTATATTCAGCATATATACAAAGCTACAACAAAAATGATCTTATTGATACAAATTACATAGTACATCCTAATTATTTTACTACGGGTACGGTTACAGGACGTATGTCCAGTTCTGAACCTAACTTCCAAAACATTCCTAAGGGTGACCTACCAAAAGAGTTTCAGGTGAAAAATATATTTGTATCAAGATATTTAAACAGTAATAAATATTTTGAAGATAACGATTATAAGAAACCAATTACAGGTATTTTATTACAGGCAGATTATTCTCAAATGGAATTACGTGTATTAGCAATGGTAAGTCAAGATGAAAACTTAAAAAATGCATTTATTAGTGGTGAAGATATTCACTTAGCTACAGCAAAAAGTATAACTGGAATGGATTACTTATCTAAAGATGTAGATGAAAATACAGAAATTACTCCTGAAGTAAAAAACTTAATTACGAAATATAAACAATACTGGGGTAAAGAAGCGGAAAATCTTACTGATAAAGAAATATTGAGTAAAATAGCTCATGATACAGAAGTTATAAGAAAAAAAGCCAAAACAGTAAACTTTGGTATAGTTTACGGTATGACAGCAGCAGGATTAGCAGAAAGAATTAACGTATCTTTAAAAGAGGCTGAAAAGTTTATAGAGCAATATTTAAATGCGTTACCAGGTGTTCAAAATTATATTATTACCAAACAAACAAAAGCCAAAGAGAAAGGTTATGTAGAAACTATTTGGAACCGTAAAAGAAATCTATTAAATGCTAAAGTCTATCTTCATGATATAGAACAAATTATAAAGCATTATAAAGATAAACTATATTCAAAAAATACTCCTGAAGAAGATAAATTATTTTATAACAATATTATTTATGGATTAAAACAAATGTATTATGTAGGTACCAAATCATTAAGACAAAGTATTAATGCACCTATTCAAGGTGGAGCTTCAGATTTTACTTTTGTGTCTCTTATTTGTTTAAATCATGCTTTTTTAACATTAAAGGAATTAAATATTCCAGTTTATAATAAAGAAACTAATCAGATAGAATATATCAGACCTGTATTGATAGGTACTGTACATGATTCAATAGTTATAGATATTCCTGTACATACAAAACATTATATAGTTCATAAAGTAATTAAACTCGTAAAAACTATTATGGAGGACCCATTAAATTATTTTATAAATATTTTCTTACCTGATGTATATAAAGTAGCTCCTGATGTTAATTTAACAGAATTAAAAAAAGAGCTTAATTCTATTCGAGATTTATATTTACAAGTACCACTAAAATCTGACGTTGAAGTTGGTTATAGATGGGGTATTCTCCACGAAGTAAAGGATGTTGATGTAGATACATATGATAAATTAATCAATGTAATTGGTGAATATAAGAGTCTTAAAGAAATTGTTGAAAGTAGTAAACAGGAAAATAAAGAAGAAAATAAAAGTATATTAGATGAAATAGAATTTACAGAAGAAGAATTAGATAGTAATAGTAGCTTAGATAATAATGATTTTATACAAAACAAAGAGTCTTCCGATCAGGATGAAATAGTAATCGACCAGTTTACTTTATGATGTTATATAGTACTTATATATTTTAATACATTCTAAAGATTTTTAAGAGCATCTCTTATTACAGTTAAACTTTCTATAATATCAATTATAGGTGGTAAATCTTCTTTACCTTTAAAGAGTAGTTTTACAAAATTATTTTCATAAAATCTGGCTAATTTTTTGAATGAATCAGGGTTATAAAATATCTCAGCTTGGTAATAAGGTTTTTCTAACCATAGTTTTATAGCGATATCATCTGTTTTGCTGTATGTGAATCTTGCTCCTTTATCATCTTTTTTTATTATATTAATAAGTTCTCCAAACCTTTTTTGACTAGTTATAAGATTTTGGATATCTTTTAATTGTAGTAATATATGTAAATCATATATATGTCTAATTTTGTCTTGTAAAATTCTTTCTCCTTTAAAGGAAGCTTTAGCAACAGAACTGATTTTTTCACAAAAAGTTCTTTCTATGGATAATACGTTTAATTCAAAAGGTTCAAGTGAAAACTTAGAAACAAGTTCATTTTGTATATCTTCTGGTAACTGTTCTTGTATGTATTGGTATATGTAAGTAGATATTGAATATTTTTTCTTAGGTACTGGACGAGCAAAACCATTTATTTCTAATAATATTTGTTCTCTTAAAGTATCATCTTTAGTATTTTTTGGATATGAAACATATGTTCTTCTTATATTTTCATAAGCTTGGTTTTTAGGATTATCATCTTTATTTAATGGTGGTACGATTAGTTCCTTAGAAAGTTTAGAGATTACATTTCTTATTTTACTACGAGACCAACTATCATTATAATCGATAGCAAGATCAATATCTTCGGAGAATCTATTGATAATTTTGTATGCTTTACTCAAAGAGGTTCCACCTTTAAATACAACATTATTTTGATCTGCTATAATACTATTATTAGAATCTAAGTGCTTAAAATTTAGAATTCTTTTTAATAAAAAACATAACCAATAATCACGCTCAATAAAAGGTATAGGTATTTTAAGGTATTCAGAAGTTTTAAGTACAAGTATTTCAAAATCTTCTCTACTTTCATGTAGATTCATAATTTTTCCTTTATTTTTCTATTATGTTTTAATTATATTCCATTTTTTTAAATTAGTTAAATTTGTATTAAAATTTATTTTGAATTTAGTTAATGGATTTAAGTTATCTTTAATATATGAAGCATATTGTCTATACTTGGTGTTATCTAAAATAACACCTAATAATGCTCTAACAAAAGGGCTATATTTTAAAGAGTAACCGATTATTTTTTTTATAAATTTTGGCGAGCTTTCATTTAATTCATTTTGTAAAAATCGAATTACATTTTCTGGTTTTACATCTATCGCTTGCTTAAGATATTTTAGTAGGTCCAAATATTGTAATGCTCTAATATCATCTTTAGTTCTAATTGGAAATTCAAGTGGAATTAGTGATAATCTCATTCCATTAGATAACATAAGTGTTGTTTTGGATTTTCTTTTTTTAGTTGCAATTGTAAGTTCTGATGGAACCTGTGTAGAAAGCTTATAATGATTATATAATGCTAAACCGGTAATGTAGCCTATGTAGCGTTTACGGTAACCACTATCATATAAATATAATTCTGCTACTTTTTGCCATGTAACAGGAAGTTCACCTAAATAACTATTTTTTGGTCTATAATACTTTCCTCTACCAATTCTTTTTAAATATCCTTCCTTAGCTAATTTACTTAATGTAGTTGCTAAGCTATTAACATTAATATTTCTATTGAAGCGTTTTACATCGTTTATTGTAAATACAGTACCTTCTGGTATTGTTTTTATATAATCTCTTATTCTTGTCATATTTATAATATAGTAAAAATTTTTAAGTAAATCAAGTAAAATACTTAAATTTTTTTAAATATAATTATTTGATAATTAAAAATTATTTATTCCGTTTAATTTATACTATTATTAAATTATTTTTTAATTATTTATTCGTTTACAAATACTACATAATCTGCAGGTAGTTTTTCTTTTATAATAGTAAGAATAGTGTTAAATTCTTCATCTGATAATTTGTTACGGTTTTTCAATGTTTGAAGCTTAATTACAATTTGATCTTTCACTATAATAGTAGCATCAGAGATATGGATTGACTTGTTTAATGTTTTCTGGCTTTCTTTTTCTATTGATTTCAATATATCTAAAATACCAGTTAAAGTTAATGAAGTTATAATGTATAATGCATTTTTGGATATATTTTCAATAGCAGTTAAAATCTTATCATTTACCTTGATAGTTGATTGCAGGATGTGTTCTAAATTGAGAATATTTTTGTTATAAATATCAAAAAATAAGGTGAAAAATAAATTTTTAATAATATCTAACGATAATGATAAATCATTTGATTTGTATATATCATTTATATCTGTTGTACCTATTAATGAATTAAAAAATGCATCGTAGTTTTCTTTTGTTTTTTCAAAATATTTCTTATTTATAATATGCTCATCAAGAGTCGTATCAGATACAGTACTAATTTGTTGATTTAATAATTGTTGTAGTTGATTAACATTGATTCCTTGTTCTGCTTTTATATTTATATCTGTATTTATATTTGAAACCGCAGATTTAGTTTTTTTAGTTCTTTTAATATCTTGTGTTGGTTTTTGAGTCTCTTTTGTTGTAGTGGTTTCAGCTAAAATGTCATTTTCAGTAGTTATTGTGTCTTCTATGTCTATGTTTTGTGTATCGATTAAACTTAAAGAGCTATCTTGTAAATTAAAATCAACGTCATTATCTAAATCAATTATTTTTATTGATTCTTTTTGAGATTGTGTTTCTTTTTTTTGTGTTTCTTTAATATGTTCGTTATCATTATCATTTTGTATATCTGATATATTATCAGATTGAGTAGAATCGGACAATGTGGATAGTATGTAAGCGATACTGAGTCTAACGTATAAAGAAAAATTTTTGTTTAATTGATTAATAAAGTCAAAATATTCTTGGTTTTCTTTAGTTACGCTTATACTTTTTATAACATTTTCCGAGTTTTCATATTTCTTCAATAAGTAGTGTTTTGTATCTAATTCTTCAACCCATTTGTAGTTAGGATTTTTATTTTTAAAATAGTTATAATAAGCATGAACTAAAAAATTAATAAACCCTGAAAATGTTTTTACTCCATATTTTTCTTTTATAACTTCTTTTTTTTCTAAATAGTCTTTATATAATTTATCTGGGATAGATATAGTTTTAACAATATGCTGATTCCCCATTTTATTCTCCTTATATCTTTTTTATAATTTTTATATTTTCCCTTATAAAACACCATCCTATTATATTATAAAAAATTATTATATATAAGTCAAGTTGAATATAAACCAAAAACTATAGTGTATATATTCAAATATAAAAAAATACTTGACATTTTATATAAAATTTAATATAATAAAATTAAAATTAAGAAAGAGGTGGTAAATATGAAAAAAATACTAATAGTTATTTTAAGTATATTTACTATAAGCACAACAGTATTAGCTAAAGTAAATAATCCTCTTATTGAAAACAAAAAATTACAACAGATAATTAAGTTATTACCTGATAATCAAGAAATAATAGTGAAAGACGATGTACTTACCTATTATTATAAAGTATATAAAACTGACAAATATATTACGATTAATAAAATATATATAGAGTCTGTAAAAAATTATAAAATAAAAATAAAAAAGTATTATAATTATTATGTTTATGATCAGGTTATTTTTATTTATGATAATAATTTTAAATTACTTAAGACATTTTGGAATGCAGATTTTGATAAATTAATGGATTACTTTAACAGAAACGGTAAACTAATTAGAATGTATAAAATGCATGTATTTAATATAGATTCTACTTTATATAAAATCTTACCAATTTTAATAGATGTAGAAGATGATAAAAGTTTTTATAAATATCAAGTTTATATGTATAATAATAAAATACAAAATTGGGTTTATTTATACGATTTTATGGAATAAATTAAATAAGTTAATTAAAGCTACTGTTGCTTAGTATTTATAAGTAACAGTAGTTTTTTATCTATTTTATTGATTTTGATTCTTTGTAGTTTTTTCAGTTTATCTTTTTATCTTTATTTCTATAAAATATACTGTGGTTTTATCTTATTTATTTAGTAATTTATTGTTAATATTAACAAAATATTATTATTGTCACTTTCTAATATTTATTTATAGAATTGTTTTTATATAAGTTAGTTTAAAAATATTTGTTATATTAATTAATAGAAAATTTTATATAAAAATAATATCAATGAGGTATTACTATGTTAACAAAAACTTTTAAATTAACATTTGCTGATGAAACTTATAAAGTACATTACGGATTATTAGATGATATCGATTATGTAACTACTATAATAAATGAGCTTAAAGGTAAAGATAATAGTTTAATATTTATGGATTTAGAAACTACCTTTGGTGATAATAACGAAAATATTATAGTATTAAATAAAGCTAAAGAATTAGATAATAAACCTATATTAATGCAGTTAAAATTACCAAAAAGTGATAAAGTATTTTTAGTAGATTTTACAAGATATTTTAATTACTGTACTGAACAGCAACAACAGCAATTGATAAAATTTTTACAGCAATACAGTATAGATACTGATAATATTGAAAAAAAATTACTTTACACCAAAGGTAATTTTTATAATTTTCGAAAATTATTAGATTTATTTATCAAACAGAATAATCAACTTGTTTTTCATAATGGTATAAGTTTTGATATAAGAGTATTATATGATTTTTACTCTATCTTCCATAAAGATTTTAGTGATCTGTTAAGTTATATAAAAGATAACTTATTAATTGATACAATGAAAATTTATAAAGATAAGTTACAAGAACCTGGAGAGAAAAAATCAAATTTAAAGTATTTGGTTAAAAAATATATTAATTATGATTTAGATAAAACATATCAGAAATATGATTGGACCATAAGACCTATTGATAAAAATGCTTTAGTATATGCAGCTTTTGATGTTATCTTTTTAGAAAAAATATATGATAAAATGATGGAAGAAATAAAAATTAAAAATGAACAGCGTAATCAAGCTGTAAACAATATGGATTTGAAAGAAATGTTAATGCAACATAGAATGATTACTGAGCAAATAAATAATTTAATTGAACAAATTAAACCTTTAGAAGAACAACAAAAACAAATTGAAAAACAAATTCAAGATTATATGGAAGTTAACCAGACTGAAGAAGTTGATACAGATTTTGCCGTAGTTACCTATAAAAAGACATTACGGTCTAAAAGAATAGTTGATATTAATAATTTAGTTAGTAAATATATTAACTCAAAAGAACAAATCGATATGTTAATGAAGGAAGTAAATTTAAGTTTGAAAAAAGTAGAAGAATTTATAAAACAAAATGTATTACCTGAAGATGTATTACAGGACCAAGATGTGATTAAAAAAGTAATAGAAGAATCAGCATCACCTAAATTAAAAATTAAGTTTAAAGAACCAGAGCCTAGTGCTGATAGTAATGCAGAATCTTTAACCATATTATAATAGATTAACTATTATGAGGTGATATATGAAAGTTAGTCAAATACAAGAACCTATCAGAAAAGAATTAGATAGGCATTATTTAAATTTAAAATTAGGCAAAACGATATACAATATAGTAGGTAAACATGGTATTAGTAAAACTGCTACTATATTTAATGATGAAATGGTTAAAAAATCTAAACTGTTATCCACTATGGTTTTGTTTTATGATTTATATGATAAAGAATGGATTGAGGATAGAAATACTAAAATATTATTTGGTGAATTTAAAAATAGTGAGTTACCTACTAAAATTAAATATAGTGAATTAAAAAAATATATTCCTATATTAGAAGAATTTCTTAATAAAACCTTCCCCTACTCTTCTCAAATTCCATATGTGTACAATTCAGCTGTGTTTTTATATGAGCTATTAAAAAATAGAGTATATACTTTTGCATATATAGATGTAAATAATAAAGATGCGAATAAAAATGGATTAAAAAATATAAACTTTTATTTCAACAAAAAATCTACTGCAAAATATATGTTAAATATGGATCAAGATGAATTGATACTTTTAACAATGAATAATGTTTTAAGTATCTTAGATTCTTTAATTAAAAAAATAAGTACCTTAGATTATAATAATCTAAATCAATCCTTACAAGATTTTAATTTTAAAAGTTTAAATGATTCTTTAGAAAAAACAGTTTATAAAAAGTTATCTAATAAATTATTTCTTGATAAATATAAAAGTTATGTAATTAGAATATTTAGTGTAGCAGGACTTAGAGCTACTGATTTTGGATATCAATATATTGATGAAGATTCAACTGTAACATCAAACTCATTTAATGTACCTAACATTGAAAATGTTTCTAATGGTATTTATCCTTTGTTTGGTTTCTTTGTATTAGATGATGGCTTTATAAACCCTGAAATTCTAACTATTTATTATGGTTTGTTTGATGAAAAAAATCCTACAATTGCAGGTAAACCTATAGCTAAAACAATAGTTCCTGTAGTTTTAAGTAATGAAGCTACAGACAGAGTTGTATCCCGGACTAAAATGTTAATGAGTGGAGCTCATAATACCAGGGTTGTTACTTTACATGTAGAACCGGATTTAGCTTATAATTTAGAATATTTAATTACTAAAGAAATTAATCCTTTAGTAGAACAGATAGAAGAATTATTGGAAATTAAACAAATAGATATTAACTTAAAAGAACAAATAAAAAAACAGATAGATACATTTATAAAAACAATTAAAGCATCTAAAACTATCAAATTATATGAAAAATTACTTAATAATGAAGAAGATGAATATACTTTTGATTCTTTTGACTTAAGGGTATTAAAACAATTACTGGTAAAAAACATATTTTATGGATATTTAGATCATGTATTAGACTCTCAATCTATAAAGGATTTTCGTGATTATGTTATACTTACTTTAAAAACTTTAAAGTCAAGTGCAGACCATAATGTGGAAAGTAATCCTAAGTTAGAATTACTAAAATATTTAGAAAGAGAAGTTAAAACATCTATGGACGCATCCATGGTTAAAAATGATTTGTTAATTGATATAAATAATTTATTATCTTTAGACGATGAGTCTTTTGTAAATAAAGTTAATGAGATACAAAAACATTTATATAGTCAAAAAACTGGATTAATTAATTCATTAGTAGTATTTTTTAATAGTGGTAATCCTGTATCAACTATTGAATCTAAAAGATTATATATGTTATTATCATTGCTAGGGTCAGATGAATTAAAGAATATACAGACTAGATTAAACTCAGAAGGTAAAGAATTATATGCATATGTTTTTGATACCTCACAACTTGATGATGGATTTAAAATAGGTATATAAAAAATAGGTATATAATAAGTACATAAACGTTTAATTTTTAATGTGTTGTGTTAAAATTTTTTGATATAATATTAATTAAAGTAAGTAAGTTATTAGAAATTAACAAATAATGAGAATAAGTTAATAAAATAAATTAATAAGAGGATATATTATGAGTAATATATCTAATTTAAATGTTAAAGAATATCTTCAAGATAAATATTTTTATATTAATGATGAGACATTTAGACAAACCGTTAATTATTTAGTAAATGTTTCAGACTTAAACTTGAATGAAGCCTTTTCAGTAATTTTGGATTTATCAGATCTTTTAAAAACTCCTCAAAATTTAACTGTGCTAACATATTTCATATATAATTTTTTAAATAAAGCTTATGAAGAACTAAAGTTACCTTTTTTACATAATAAGATTTCAATAGATAAAAATTTGTTAAATGATTTTTGTAAAATAAATTTAAATTCTTATATATTACCTTTTAACAATTTTTCTCATAGATATCTAACTAATAGTAAAATAAAATATATTCTAAATAGAATTCAATTTAATATAAAGAATAGAATTAAAAATACTCATATAATGAATTTGTCTGATATAGATCAAATATCAGACAAAGAATTTATTTATTTGATAGGAGAAATACAACAAGCATTTAGATATGAAATCAATATCCATAAATTTCATAAATATGCAGATTTAATGGCAGCTCATGTAGCAAAATTAATCGAAATATACCATCAAAAACGTCAAAATAAAGAATCATTACCATATGAGACTTATAAATATTTTTTAGATAAAGATGTGTATAATACACTTATTAAAAGTTATAATACATATGTGAAGGTAAAAGATATTTTTAAAAAACTAATAGATTTTACAAATACACAGTTCATAAATAACATAGATAAATTTAAACAAGAGTACATTGAAAAATTAAGACAGATTTATAAAGATCCTGTATTAAAAGATATAAAGTTAATTAAAAACTTGTTTAACGATATAGTTAATATATGTAATAATTTTGCTTTTATTTTAAATACTTATTATCATGAAGTTATATTACAAGATAAAAATATATTTAATGATAAAACTGATTATAATATTGTAAATCTAAATCTAACAAATATACATAAAATTATAAGTAATAATATAAATAATTATTTTAGTTTTGGTTTGTATATTGAACCAGAACAGATAAAACAAGAATTATTTAAACAATTAGGTGTTACATCAAAAGATGTTAATATTGAATTTTTATTTTATATATCGAAAGAAGATCTTGTTAAATTATTTTCAAATATAAATGACCAAATAGATTTATCAAAATTTAACTGCTTATTAATTGTAAAAGATAAATCAACAAACAATTTAAAAACAATACAAAAACTTAGTTATGAAAATTTATTGAATTATGTCGAAATCGAAAACATAAATAAAGGAAAATTTATAATATCAGATTTGGATATTAATACTAAATTAATGGATGTTATAAATAAAGGTGGTTTTATATTACAACAGGAACAAAGTGAATTAGTTTCTATTTTAAAAGACAGATTGTTTGGAGAAATACAGACGAAACAATTTACTTATGAAAAATTCAAAGAGTATTTAAATAATGTTTTTCAAAATATACAGATAGGTAAAAGGGTTGGTGTTATTTATTTTCCAATAATGTCAAATCAATATGATTTTGAGTTGCAAAACTACATGAGAGATTCTTCTTATTATGATTTAAATAGAAATATTTTGTATGATAATATTAATTATAATTATTGGAAAAATTTAAAAGAATCATCTTTAAAAGAAACTAATATAACCTTAAAGGATAATGAAAAAATAAGTAGTAATAATGTACTTGTTAATTATGATGAATTTTTATTTAAACATTCTTATTTATCCAATTTTGATTATTTTATTAAAGGGCAATCAGATAGTTTAGACAATAATGATTTAATTAGTAATTTTATAAATATATTAGAATCATCTCTTGATAATTTTCAATTAGACATAAAAAAGGCTGAAACATCTTTTTCTGATAAAAATAGTGATAAACAAACAAGATTCCAAGAAGCTAAATTAACAATAGAAACAGTGTTGTCAAAAATGAAAAACATAGAATTAGCGTTAAAATCTAAAAAAACTGAATTAAAATTACCTGAAACAGGTAACTATATTAAATTGAATTCAATAGATTCCTTCTTAAAAAATAATGTCTTCAATATAAGCAAAAATACAAAGACATTAGATTTAAATTATGTAAATTTACCTTTAAATACTTTAGATGTTGATTTTAAATTTTTTGATAATATTAGAACAAAAATATTTTTTCCTAATTATATAACTTTTAATTTAGAAAATAATAAAGTTCAAAATAACATAGTAGGTATTAACAATAAAATTTTTAATTATAATTATAATATTGAACAAAGTCTATCTAGAGGAGCATTAATAAATTATTTAAAACAAGTAGAAGCTGGTTATAATTTATTTGAATCTAAATATCGTAAAATTTATTTAGATATTTTTTATAGAAAATTAAGAAAGTATTTAAAATATAAAACAGATTTATTGGGTGATTTATTAAATTTGAAACAGTTAGGTTCTATAAGTAGAGGTTTAGATTCTATTAAAAAAGAAATTTTATTAGATCCATTAATATATACATTAAATCATCCATTCTTTTATAAGGATATATTTAATCTTAAATCTATAAATTTAATTGGTAATTATTTATATAATGAAAAATTTTATGTATTAAATTCTTCTTATTTTATGAATTATCGGACTGTAGTATTGGATTATTTTGGTAACAATGTGGATAGTAGTTTATTTTCTAGATTAAGTAATTTTTATGATTTAATTACTTCATCTAAAACAGGATACATAGATATACAAAATATAGAAAATTTGATTACCAAAGCTGTATTAAATAATTTCAGTTATCCAGTAGAATTTTTATCGTTAAATATATCTACAGAAGTTATCAATACATTAATAAAAGGAAATAATCCATTAGCAATAGATAGTTTATTTGAAAATTTAAGATCCATTTATGAAGATTTTTTAGAAATTATTCTTTTTGCTAATTTTTTACAGGATTACTATATGAGAGATATTGATTATGGGTATTCTTCTGATAATTACGGAAAAAAGCTTTTAAAAATAATTTATAATCTTGCTAATATAATTAATAAGAATCAAATTATTGAAAAATTAGATATTTTAGAAAAATATTTTAATAATTTTATTTTAGTTAATAAAGAATTATTAGATATATATAATGAACAACAGACAATATTAAATATGAGGTGATTACATTTATGAGAATAATATTACCATCAGATAATATAATAGCTAAAGCTAAAGATGATTTTATTTATACCTGTAATGTTCCTAATATCTCAAATCCATTTGATAGACAGGTAGTAGTTAAAAGAGAGCTATTTTATAATAAAATACAATCTTTATTCGGAGAATTAGTATTAAAAGAAAATAGAAGTTACAATAAACAGGTAACATCTAAATTTATAGATTACATAAAAAATGATACAAATAATGTTTTGGTATCTAATTTTGGGAAAAATAGTTATGGTAGTTTAGAACAATTTATATTAAATCAGGATCCTTTTTTAGTTGAATATTTAAATTTAATAGCAATAACTTATAATCCATTAATTAGAGATACATATGCTTGTTTAAGTATAAATGATGAAGGTAAACAAAAAATAAATCAGTTATATATGGAATTATATAACTTACAAAAAATAATAAAAAATTGTAAATCAATAGAAACATTTATATTACAAAAACATTTAAAAGAATTTAATAAAAAAGTAACTGAATTTTTAAATATCTGTACAGATTTAAATTACAACTTTGTAGAAATACAATTAAGTTCTTTATTTTTTACGGATAATCTTTCAAGAAAAGAACAGTTTGGTATTTTATACCATGAATTTATGCATTATTATTCAAATGTTTTTGGTAGAGATTTAAAACTTTTTACAGATATTTTATATAAAGAGTTACGTAATCTTACTTTAAAAATTGATTATATAAAGAATATAAACGAATTAAAAACATATTTATTTAAAACTTTTGATATTTTAAATAAGTTATTTAATCACTACAGTAATGTAATTGCAGATGCTATTGAGAATGAGAGATTATTTGAATTACGAGATAAATATAATTTACAAATAGATTTACCAGGTTCGTGTATTACATTAGACACATTAAAAGAAATTGATTTAGTAGATGAAAATGTTAGTAAAGATGATTTTTTACATCCGAAAGTTAATAATAATGATATTTTTAAATATTCATATGAATATTTAATGACTGATATGTACCAAAAAGTAAAAGATGCAATATTGAATCAACAGTTTCAACAGTTTAATTCGCAACAGACAAACAACTCAAATCAGCAGACTGTCAATCAACAACAAAATAACAGCAATAATAGTAATAATAGTCAGCTACAAAGTAACCATGTAAATCAAAATCAACAAAACAACCAGCAAAATAATCAGCAAAGCCATCAAAATAATCAAAATGTAAATAACGGGACCATGTCTAATGATTTAAATCATATAAGTAAAATTATAGGTTCTTTAAGTTCTATATTACAAGACGTGTTGAATAAAATAGCAAATAATCCAGATCTATTACATGATATTTTAAATGATTTGCAGAATAATATGGAGAAAGCAAATATAGATATAGAAAATAAAGTAGAGGAACAGCAACAGCAGCAGCAACAAGTAAGTGAAAACATAAAACGAAATTTACATTTTAATGAAACAAATAAACAGGCTGGTTATGGTACTATTTTTTCTGAAGAGGAATATAAAATTAAAAATAATTTAATTAAAATAAAAACTAAAAATGAAGCTTATAAAAAAGTAATTAACAGTATAGCTACTAAAATTTTAAAATTAAAAATGGAAACAATGCAAAAAGATTATAGAAATGTAATAAAACCACCAACACCTATTAGTAATGGTTTTTTTGATTTTACTTATAAATCTAAAAGCACAACTAAAGCATATCCTTATGAACATATAGGTAATAAAACTCAAGAATTAGTACCATTGTTTAGGTCATTAATTGTGTTTGATACATCTGCATCTATCAGCAAAGAAGAAATATATATGTTTTTAGATAACGTTGTTAATTTAATAAATTTAATTAAAAAACAATTTCCTATGAGTAAATTAATGCTTTCTTTTGTAAATATAGATTCTGATTTAACCAAAGCAGAATTTGAATTTATAGATTTCATGAAAGATAATAAAAACAAATTAACTACTAAAATTAATAATTTATTTAAAAAAATATCAGGTGGTGGAGGTACTGAATTTAAAAATTTATTTTATAATTTAAGATCAGAAGAGAAAAACAAAAAACAAAGTATATTATTAAATGATCCTGCTATGTTATCTATGACTATAAAAAAAGAACAAAAACAAATAGAAGAAATAAAAAACCAAAATCTAAGTAAGAATAAAATAAATGCGCAAATCATTAAACAATATTTCAATATTAATAAGTTAGATTTTATTATCTTTTATTCAGATTTTTATAATTTTAGTTCCGATAAAGATATGTTAGCAGAATATACTGAAAGTGCTAAAAAATCTTTAAGTGAAAAATTGTATTGTATATCTACTACTCCTATACAGTTAGAAAATATTGGAAATAATTATATGATAGGGTTTGAATCATTATTAAAATATAAAACATTTAAAAATAATATTTATTATGTTTATGATTTTGAACCTGAGCTGGATGATTCGTTATTAGAATCTGTAGAACCTGGACTTTGAGATGTTTGTTGAGTTACTTGATATGACAAATGTAAGTCCAAAGCGTTAGCTAATTCTTGATTATTAGGAAATATTAATTTACCCTCTTCTATTTCTATTATCATTTCATTTTTATTTTGAATTACGGCCATATAATAAGCGTGGGATTTAAAATCTTTAATTTGTGATATTAATTCATCTACACTATCTATATATAAAGTGAGATTAGTTGTTTGTTTGTAATCTTTATTAATTGTATTAATATATAAAATAAATCTTGAATCAATCATGTAGAATAATATAACAAAAAATTAGTTATATTTCAAAAATTTTGAAAATATGTATTTCTTATGTTATACTTAAAATTAATTGAATATAAAGGAGATATTTATTATGAAAAAATTACTTTATGTTGTTATTATTAGTTTTCTTTTTAATTTAACATCTTTTGCTACAATAAGTAATAGTAAAGAAGATACATTAAAATTTTGTAAACTTTCAGCTAATCTTCATATTTATCTTTTACAATGTATACATAACAGAACTGGAAAAAATTTTTTAGACCCAAACAATCGAAACACCAGACTTTTACTTGGAACTTGTATATATAGTTATCAACAAAAACATAATAATGAGTTTCAACAGTTATTGTTTTTAACTGGACTTAATGAGAGTTTATATTATTATACCCAGGGTGTAATATCATCAGCTACATTAATGGATTATAATAATTTTTATAATGATGGAGTATTTACTAATACAGAACAAGACCTTTTCAAAAAGCAATTTATGAGAAGATGTGTAAAATAATATATAAGTAAAATAATGTATTAGATAGAGATATATGAAATAGATTTGTAAAATAGTAGTATATATATAAAATAATAATTTTATAATTTTATAAAATTTTTGTTATATTATATATTAAAGTAATAGAATGAAATAAAATAATAAGTATTGTTTAATACTTAATAATAGAGGTTAGTAGCTATGCGAAAAGCAAATCTTAATAATCATGGTTTTACATTAATAGAATTAATGATTACAATGACTATATTCACTATTATGTTAAGTTATGCATCATTATCCTTTATACAGAAAAGGCATACTGTAGGTGCTGATAAAACAGCACAGGAAATTAATATGATTCAAGCAGCAGCAAAAAAATATTATATGGATTATTATCAGACAAATAGTACAGGTGATTATCCTTCGAGTTTATCTGATTTGCAGAATAATAATTATTTAGGTACAAATTTTCCAAGTAATAACCCTTTTGGTTATTCTTATAGTTGTTCAAAAATAGATACGGGGACCAATAAACTATTTCAAATAGAAACAAGAGTACCAACTCCTGATGTAGCAAGACAAATTGCATCTAAAGTACCGGGTGCACAATATGTAACATTAAGTGGTAATCCCTATGTTAGAGTTACAATTAATCCACCAGGTACAGAAGCTTCTTTAGACAATTTACTTCATAGGGATGCGGCTTCAACTAACGAACAAAGAACAATGTATGGAAACTTATTATTAGCTAATGGTGTTACTTTGGAAGATTTGGATGCATCAAAAAATCCAACCGGTTATCAAATTGATCCCGATGGTGTTAATATACTAAATGATTTTCAATCAGGTGGAACAGGTGGTAATGGTGTTTTATATGTAAGTTCTGTAAATAAAAAAGTTGGTATCAATACTGGTGGTTTAACTAATGCTCAAGAAGCTTTACATGTAGTAGGTAATGTAAAAGTAAATAGAGATGGTGATTCAACATTAAATGATGAGTATTTTCAGGTAACGGTAACTAATACTGATACTAAATTATTTACTGACAGAAATAAATTATATATAGGTGGAACTGCTAATAATATTTTAACTGTAGATACTACTAATAATAGAGTTGGCATTAATAATACAAACCCAAACTATACAGTAGATGTAACTGGAAATATTAAATGGGGAACTGATCCAAATAGTAAAGGTTTATTATCTACAGATCAAGGTGCATCACTTGAATTAGGAGGTACAGGAACCCCTTATATTGATTTTGCAAATGATGGAACTACTGATTATGATGTTAGGATTCAGTTAACTGGTGATGACGAATTGTCAATTAATGGAGGACAATTAAATTTAGCATATAACAGAACAAGGATTTCAAGATTTGATGGTTCTAATACTCATTGGTTTAGGTATAGTCAAACTAATGATAGCGATTTAATGTTTGGTATTCATAGAAATGCCGCAAACGATTATGATTTATATTTAAAAGGTGGACATAGTTACAGAACTAATTCTGTAAATATTACATTTGGTCGAGCTGCTAATGGGAGTGTTTTAAATTTAAAGAAAGGACTTATAATGCAACAATCTGTTGTTAGAGATAGTCAAACAGTAGCTAAACCAAATTGTCCTAACGGAACTAATCCATATATTTTTGTTACTCCTGCATCTATTAATACAAACGGATATCCAATTACTGGAATTTCTGCATATGCTGTAAGTGTATCATCAAGTTATTGGAGAGTTTATGTCCGTGCATGGTATTGGAATGGTAATAGTACAAACAACTTATCTACAAATAATACTGCTATAGTAGAAACTAGATGTTTATAAAAATTTAATCAAAAAAAATAAAATTTTTATTATCATTATTTAATTTTATTAGTTATATTAATTAATAGAAGTATAATAATAAGGAGGTGACTATTATGAGTACATCAGTATTAACACCTAATAAAGACAAATTAAAAAAAGCTTCTGCAATCATAGGCATTATAGGTGCAGGTTTAAGTGGAAGTAATGCAATTGCAGGTGGTACTGATAGTACAGGTGCTACTGATAGTTATATAAAATCAAAATTAATAATAAATAGTGTATCTAATACTGGTAGTACTATATCTCAAAATGTTAATAGTGGTACTACTACTACTAAATCCTACACATTAGCAGATTTTAACAAATGTCCAACTTCAGTAACAGTAAGTATGCCAATATATTTAAACTTATATCGTGGTTATGGTGGTAGTTCAATTGAAATTCAAACAAGTTACGGTGGTGGTAAATGTAGTGTTTCTACTACTAAAGCTCTTTTTAATAGAAATATAACTTTTTATAAAACAACTTATTATGATGGTAATGGTTATATATATTACAGTCCATATTCAGCGGATGTAAATAAAGTTAGTAAATATTCATCTAACAGATGGGATATTGACTTTAGTTATTGTGGTAGAAGTTACAAATATTATTCTGGTGGATATCCTTCTGGTACATATAGAGGTAAAGCTCAATATAAATCTTATAGTTATACTGTTGCTCCTGGTAGTAGTCTTTACAGTAACATAAGATACGGTGCTATTGATATGTATTACACAGTAAAATGTAATACTAATGGTTCTGTATATAAATCAGGTTTAAAAGCAATATATTATACTCGTGGTGGTGATGTTTATAGTAACCATAGTAATCACAATAATCACAATTCAAATAATTAGATAGTGGTTTGTTACCACTATCTTTTTTTATATTATAAATTTTTTATTATAAAAAAACTGTTATTAATTATTAAAAGATTGTTTTTTATCTCTTTATATAATAAAGTATTTAATTTAATATTATTTGTTTTTATATATTTTTTAATTATATTTAGCCATTTATTTTTAATTTGTTTCTTATGGTATTTAAAAGTAATATTTTTTATTATATCAATTTCTGGAGTAAAAGCTACTTGATGAATTTCTGGATAATTCAATACTAAAGTAATAGTACAATTTTGTATATTATTATAATAAGTTTCAACGCTTTTAACATTATCAGGTTCTCTTTGTATGTAGAAAGTATATTGTTGTATAGGTAGTTGTATAGGTTTAAATTTATTATTTTTATTATTTATGTTTTGTATTAAATAATCTAAATAATCAGTCATATATTTGTTTAATAAATCAAAAAAAGATTTTCTATCTTCTGCTACTATATTAATTTTAGAAGGTTTAGTATTTATCGAATGATTTATTATTTTATAATTCATAATATAATACCCTCCCATTAAATATTTTATAATATTATATTTTATAATATAAAACTATTATTTGTTATGTTTACCTTGTTAAAGCTAATATTTTCTCTATTTTCTTTTTTAGTAGTTATATTGTTAATTATTGCTTCTAGTTCTTGCTGTAATTTAATTGCTTTATTGTCGGATTCATTTGTAAATATATAAATTCTAAAAGCATTTAAAATTGAAGTAAATATAGTAAAATTAATTTTATTTATTAATTTTTGTTGTAGTTGTAATAATTTTTCATAAATAATAATACTATCACCTAAATAATAAGTATCGACTACAAAAGTATGTTTAGCTTTTTTAATTTGTTTTTCTACAAATTTATATGTTTGTTCAGCATATTTATAATAATCCTTAATAGAAAAATTAATTTCATATCTATGGTCAACTGAATAATATTTATTTTCTAGTTTTTTAATAAAATCACTCATTACAGGATAGTTTCTAAATATGGTTATACTTTTATTTAAAAAACCTAAATATTTTTGGAGAAACTGATATGTATTGTTGCTTAATATACCTAATTCTTTTTTTACATATGTTTCATTATATCGATTATAACTAAAATTTAAAAATTCGTTCATTATTTCCGGTATTTCATGATTAAGAATCCATTGATAATATTCATCGTTCAAGGTATCTTTTTTTACAGTTTCAATATGATGCTTATAATTATCTATATTAAAATAAAGAATAATATTATCATTGTTCATTTCATAGTAAAATATATCATAAGTTAGATTTCTAGAACTGATAAACTTATTATAAGTAAATTTTAATATATCCGCAAATAATTGTTTATCTTCTATATGTTTTATAGAATAACTTTTTTTTATTATATTATTAACCATAAAACACCTCTTTTTTTTTTGTTTTTTATTTTATTTCTTTGTACTAATATCTATTAAATATTTACTAACAGGCATATAAGCTTCATTAGACCCAAAAAGATATAGTAGTGCTTGTTCATGATATTCTTTTTTTGTTTTTTCGTCTAATTGATTATAAAATTCATTACATACTTTATATATTTTACTAAATATTGAACATCTATATGAACCAACAGGTGAATTCATAGTATTGTTTTTTAATATATAATCAGCTGGACAACTTTGACAAACATCTCCTACATCACAAAACATATGACATGTAGATGTATTATGGTTTATATAATTTAATCTCTCATGTAGTTCACCAGATAAAAACAGCTTAGAGTATAGTAAACCATCGTTAATATTACCTACATACGCTACTTTACTTATAGCGTTATCAGTGTTAAATGATCTGTATTGAGCAAATGTAGGACATAACCAAATATCTCCATTAGGTAAAATACTTAAATAATTTTGTCCTAAAGAACAAAGTATATTATTATCTACAATACTACTCTTTCCAAACAGACATAATAGAAAATTTACAAAATTATTTTCAATATAAAGAGGTATATCATTTTCTTTTAAATAAGTTAAGCAATCTCTATAATAATTTTCAAATTCATCAGGTGTCACTAATATATTATCTAAAAATTCTTTGTATTCTTTAAATGAAATTTTGCCTTGATAATAGTCTTTAATTATTGGTTCTGTATCTAATATTTTAACATTAAAATGAATTAACCCCTTATATTTAGGATCAGGATTTTCGTTGTCTATTTTTTTTAAAAGTTCTCTATATCTATCTAATAAAGTGCTAGCACCAAGTTTTATATGTTTTTTTGTTGTTACAGTTTGAATTGTTAAAGACATTAATTTTTTTTGATAAAACTCCGGATATTTATCTAAAAAAGGATAATGTTTATGTATTGCTTTTTTATAATTTTTAACAATTTCTTTTAAATGTTTGATTGAAACTGATTCATCTCGGTTGTATTTACTTATTTCTTCCACAAAATCAAAACTTATATTAAATTTAATACCATAATAGACTAATGACTCTATATTCTCTGCAGTTAAATAAGTACCATTTGTAATAACACCAAAAAATACATTTGGTTTTGAGTGATATGAATAAGATGTTTTATTAATTTTATTATGAATATGTTTAGCAATTTCAATCATTTTATCTAATCTTAATATAGGTTCTCCACCATAATATTGTAATCTAATTACATGATGTTGGAAATCTAAAATATCCTGGAAAAATCTTGTTAATTTTTTTAAATCAATATTCCATTTGTCTGCTTGGTCAAAGTATTTATTATGAGTATCAGCTCTAGCAAAACAATATTTACATTTAAAATTACATTTAGTTGTTGTTAATAAATTTATTCTCATAAGTTATACCTCTCTTTAAATGTATTCACGGTTCGATGGATTTTATTATTAAATATGCATTTGAAATTTCCTATGTAAGAATCAAAATAATTGTATAACATATAATTATGAACAATACAGTACGAACAAGTTTCACTCTTTTCACAAAAGAAATGACATGGTATATTGTGGTAATAAAGGTTATTCAAAATTTTTTCTTTAAATTTAATTAATTGTTGATTATAGTTTTTAAAATTAAAACTTTTTATATTACCTAATAAAAATATATCTTTTAATTCTTTAAAATTATGTAATAAATCTATTATTTTTGTACAAGGATATATATCTCCATTAGGTGTAACAGCTAATAATTCAGTACCCATTTTACAAGGAATACCTGAGTCAATAAAATTAGTATTACAATTATAATAATTTTGTAGTACTAAATTAGAATTTCTTTCTAATAACAGAATATTATTCTGATACCTTGGATCTATTAAATCAATATAATTTTGCTGCATTATTTGGAGACTTTTAAAATAGAATTCAAAAAATTCATCATAATTAATAAACATATTATTTTGAAACCATAAAATATCTTCATCGTTATAAATTCCAATATTATAAAAATACAAATATGGAATAGGATCTACTGGGGTTAAATTAAAAGTTGTAAACATATAATTATGTTTTTCTTTTACGTATTTAAATAAAACAACTAATTCTTGAATAAAATTTTTTGGTCCTAATTCTATATGTTTTTTGGTTATTACATAGCTTATTTCCGGTAATGTTTTGTGTTTTAATAAAATATCTAATTTATTAAATAACCAGTTTTTGTCGAGTATATTATGTCTCATTTCTTGAGTTATATTTGATACAATATCATGACTTATACAATATTTAATTAAATCATTTTCTTTAAACCATTTTATTTTTTCTTCATCTAAAAAAATACCATTTGTAACAATAGTAAATTCTATCTTAGATTTGTATTTTTCATAAATAGATAATTGTCTTATTCTAGTAATTATTTCTTTTATATGTTTATATTCTAATAAAGGCTCACCACCATGAAATTGTATTAATACTGGTTCATTATTAATAAGTAATTCGTAAACAAATTTAACAAAATCATCAGGATCTAATAACCGTTCTTTATTTAAAGGTTTTGTACCTTTAAAACCTTCATAACAATATTTACATTGTAAATTACATCTTCTTGTTACTTCATATACTATACGCATTTTATAACCTATTTATTGTAAATATTAGTTTTTGTTCATCGAATTCTTATAAAAATTTGTATTTTTAAACTTGCTTATTTCTTCTGTATTCTTAAAGAAAACATATATCCTATTATAAAATATAACTGGAAAAATAAAGAAATCGATATTTTGTGTAAATTTTAATTCAATTAATATTTGTATTAAATTATTATATTCACTTAATTTAGGAATATCTATTTGCATAAAAGGATATTGATTTTTGTACTGTTCAATAGTTTCTATTTGTTTAAATGCTGTTTCAAACAACTCTTGCTGAGTTAATGTTTCATAAAATTTAACTTTATTCTTGTTTTGTTTATTATGATTATTATCAGGTTCTATTAATTTTAAAATATCTTTAGTTATATTATTACTTTTATATAATTCAGAAATTTTTTTAAAGTAATCTGGTGAAAGTAAATCAAAATATTTTTTTATTTTAAGTTTTAAAAATTCGCTTATGATTTGTTCTTGTAATGTATTTAATAAGTTTGAATTTAATATTTGTTTAATATTATCAACAGCATAAAAATTTATAGAATTATCTTCTATTTTATAAAAGAAATCATTGGAATTTAAATTATTAAATTTAATAAATAAAACATAATGAAATAAAACTGCACATTCTAGTATTTCTCTATCAATATTCGAGTTTAAAAGAAAAGTACTATTAATTGAATATATTTTTTCATGTGTATTTTGCATAAACACAAAACCTCTCTATTTCGTCAGAACTATTTATTCTGTCATAACATAAGATGCATTAAATATAAATTGTATGTCCTGGTTGTTTGTAGTTTTAGTTTCTTTTAATAAATTAAATATATATTCTACTATAAATTTATCTTGTTCACTTGAATCAAAACTATTATTTAAAAGAATATTTTCGTTTAAATCAATTTGATAATTAATATAAGTACCTAGAACTTCGTTATGTTTATCATCTAATATAGTTACATAGTAATTTAATATAACAATCTGATTTTCCACTTCAACGGTCCTTTTAATAGCAATTTTTGGATTAATTATAATATCATAAGTTTTTATATAATTAGCTAAATCATCTATACTTTCAAACATCAGTACGTACATAAGGTTCACCTCTTTGTAATTTATTAAAAGTACCTACTTTATTATATAAAATTTGTTCTGCTATGTATTGAGCGTAAATATTACATAACATATATGTTATAGGTAAATCAGGTTTTTTAAATGAAAAATCATGTATTATTTCATCAATCCTATCCACATCATCTTGTCTGTCTAAACTGATAATATTGTTTATTTTTACAGTATTGTTAATTTGTTCTATATAATTGTAAATTTGTCCTATATATAAGTATGAAGTGATATATTTTAATATGTAAAAATCTATAAATAAATTACTTGCTAATTGTTGTATTTGCCGTTTTAAATAAGCATAAAATTTTTTATTAAAAGTTGTATTTATAACTATATAATCATTTTGTTTAGTTAGGTTATCCAAACTTAAATCTTTATTTTTAAAATTTATATTTAAAGGAAGAACACTTTGTTGCTGTAGAAAGGTTTGTAGCTTATCTATAATTTGTTCAGAATTTAATTGATAAGATAAAAATCCATTGTGTATTATATTATCTTTTAATGAATATTTATTAGGTAAATAGAAATCTATATTAGTAAATCCTAACTTTATTAAATTAATACTTATGTAAAAACTAATATCATCGATATCAATAAATATTATTTGTTGTTTTTTTAGGTAGTTAATAAAATTAGTACTTACTTCTAAATCTTGATGAAAAAATCCAGCTAAAATATGAGTTAAATAATTTTGGTATAGATATTCAGAATTCATATTTGTTGTTATACAAATAAGAACGTCATTTTCAGAAATTTGTTTATTTAAAATATCTTCATCTTTTATAGGTAAATTGATCATAGTATTATTTATGGAAAGGTATTGAATATTATCTAAAGATAAACCTCTATTCTTAAAAAGTTCATCTTTTATTGTTGTCCCTTGAATTACAGTATCTTTTTCGTAGTTAAAATAATAATTTATAAACATATTTTTTTATTTAATTTTTCTTATTTAATTTATTTATTTAATTTTATTCAATTTCGCAAAATTTTTCTATTTCTATGTCTTTATCTATTTTTCCAGCTAATATTGTTATAATTTCATCCATTTCTTTTTCTAGAATTTTATTTAACATTATTTCTTTTTCATCTGGAGTAATAGCTGTAATCTGATGTTGTTGTTTTGATGGATATTCTAATGTAATTACTTCATTTAAATCATCAATAAAGCAAGAAATTTTATGAATTATACTTATAGTGTCTACACCTTTTAATCCGGACATATTATTATCTACTAATACTGGAATTGGCAAAATAGCTATTTGTATCATTGAATCAGGATGTTTCTTATTAATATAATTTACAAAATAATCTAAATTTTTAAAATTTAATGTGTGTTTGTTTTTCATATAAAGCTCCTTCCTATTGTTATATTTTTTATTATATTTATTATTACGTATTTTTCTATTAATAATATATAACAAATAATATTAAATTTTTAAATTTTTTTATAATTTTTTATATTTATTGTTTTATCTATATCTTTATATTTATTATACAAATTTTTCTTGATTTTGTCAACACATTATGTTATAATTTTTAAAAAAGAAATAATAGTATGTTATATTAATATAATAAAAAATTCCAAAAGAGGTGTTATTATGAGATTGAAAGGGTTATTAAACAAAATGAAGAAAACTGATAAGGAAGTTTCAGCTGGAATAACTCCTAAAAAAAATATTAAAAAGTTATTATATTTGTCCAGTATAACATTATTACTTAATATTGTTATTTTATCTTTCACAATATTTGGTTATCATAATCATTATTATTCAATCGATATAAAAAGTAATGATATGCTTGTAAAATTTAATAATTTTAATAAAATTATTACAAATACCAAAGATATTTTATTAAATTACAGTAGTATGAATAAAACTTTTGAAAGTTATTTAAAAGATGTAAAAAACAAAGGATTATTATCAAATAATGATTTTAATCAATATAATAAAACAATTAACTTATATAATAATATTTTTAATAAAATAGCTAATCAACAACAAAATTATTTAAATGAATTACATAATATTTTATTAGGTGATAGTAATTCGATAGGAGAATTGGTAATAAGATCTAAAGCTGATATTTCTACTAAAAAAGAAATGCTAAGCAAACTAGAAACATTATATAATAATATTATTCAATATAATTTAGCTTATATAAAATATGCTAATTCAAATTATCCATTAGAAACTATTATAAAAAATAATAAAGAATTTATTAATCAGCAAATACAGTTTCTTAATTCTATTTATAGCACCTTAAAGGTTCAGAATAAAAAATTACTAGAAAAATTTATTAGTATAACTAATAATATCAATGAAACATTAATAGCTTTTTATAATAATTTACAAAACTATAATACTTTTCAAAAAAATGTTTTTGTAAAAGTTATATTAACTACAGTAAAAAAATCTTTAATTACTTTTTCTTCTAATTTAAATATTAATAACTTAATGAATCAATTAACTCTAGTTATAACTATACCTATTTTAAATAAAACTATTAATATTAATGCTGTTCAATTTGTAGAATATATGAAATATTTCTTATATTATTTAACAGGTTTATTTATTTTAACATTTGGTATTTTTGTTTATACATTAAATTTATATAAAAAACAAAACAATGACGTTGTAGCTATTAATCAAGAATTATTAGATGAAAAACAAAAGGAATTAGATGAATATAGCAATAATATTAGAGAATTAACAGAATTAATATCCGCACTTGAAAAGGAGAAGAAAGTATTATCTGAACAATATAATGCTACAAAAGAATCCCTGGAAAACCAAATAGGTATTTATAGACAAGAAATCGAAAAATTGAATAGTGAAATAGATAAATTAACTCAGCAATTAGAAGAGAAAGCAGAAACTAATAGTTCTGAAGTTACTAGATTAAATGATAAAATAAATGAATTACAATTAATTATTGAAAGATATGATGAACAAATAAAAGATTATAAATCTAAATTAAACCAAATGGAACAAGAAAGAAATGCTATTGAAGAAAAATATAACAATTTAACGGAAGAAATTCAAAATACAGAACAATTAAAAGAAAATCATCAACAAGTTTTATCAGATCTGAAGACATTACAACAGGAGTATGAAGACTTAAAATCTCAATATAATAAACTTATTCAAGAAAATAATGATTTGAAACAGATAAATACCCAATTAAACAACGAAATTGAAAAGTTAGAATCTGAATATGAAGAGCATACAGGTAGTTTGTTTAAGTTAGTAGATAAATACAATAAATTAGAAAAATATATTACTGAATTTGAACAAGAGATTAAGGTTAAGATTGATTTAGTAGAAATTATTAAAACTATAAAAGAAACTTCTTTTGAAGAATTAAAACAATTGGTTATTGAAAAGATGCAATATTTTACAGATTATCATTATGAATTACAGGAAAAACTTAATAAGAAATTACAAACTATACAACAGAAATTGTCTGACGGTTTTAAGAAGGATACTTTAGATACTAAATATTTTCTAAATAAGGAAAAGGATAAATATTCAACTATGGAATTATCTTTAGTGGATACATATTCTAGCTTGTTAATGCTGGCAAAGGAGCATTATAATAAATTACATACTCTTTTTGCTCAAACAAATTTAAAAGAGCTTACAGAAAAATCTTCTGTTATGGATTTAAATGTAGGTGAATTATTTAATACATTAAATGTATATAAAGATCTTATTGTAAAAATAAACCAATATAAAGATGATTTCCAAACAGATCTAAACGTAATAAAGACTGAAATTGAAAATGTTATTGATGGTTTTTCTGAAGATATAACATTTATTCAAGAATTATATACTAATTTAGAGCAGGATATTGATAAGTTATTAAATGAAATATCAGACTTATTTATGGAATTAAAAGATTCTTTATTAAATGTATCTTTAAAAATAAATTCTGCTTTGGTTGAGATATTTGATAATTTACTAAATGCAGATATGTTTTTTGATACTGTAAAATCTCAATTAGAAAAAGAAAAACAGGATATTATAAAAACAATTGAGACTTTGAAAAAGATTGCATAAGCGAGGTGTACATATATGTTTAAATATAGGTTTTATTTAGGGTTTGCCTTAATAGCTTTTATAGTAATAATAAGTCCTAAAGTATATTCTTTAAACTCGCTGGATTTAAATTTACATGAACAAAGTAATATATATTCAACGACTAATAAGGTTACAGATAAATCAGATAAAATTAATTCAGATAAGATTAATGTAGTTAAACAAAACAATAATGTAAAAAATTCAGATATCAAAAATAGTAAAATAAAAAATAAAAATGTAAACTTAAGTTGGTATCTCATACAGTTAAAAAAATATGATAATAGTTATCAACCTGAAAAAGTAATAGAAATAGTAAAAAAACTATTTGATAATTTAAATATTTTAAATACTGATAGTAATATTGATTCAGTAAATAGTATTAGAAATTATTTAAATTCGTTAAATTTTCAAAATAAAGATTTATTTAAAAGTATATTATTTAGGTATTCAGTTGCATTAGCTGCATTAAACAAAATCGATAAAGATATATTAAAAGAATATTTAATATTATCAACGAATGATAAATTTACTATATTTCCAGAAGTAGCTGTATTATTAGGTGATATTACACAAAATAAGGATTACTATGAAAAATATTTAAAAGTGATTAAAACATATTATAAAACGACTAATTCAAGGAAGAAAACTTCTTTCAAAAACCATACAAACATACTTTTATACACGTATTATTTGTTACAAAAAAATTATAAATACAAGTTGGATAGTTTAGATAAAGATATTTTAAAAGACTGTGTAATATATTACAATAAAGATAGGAATTATAGGTTAACCACATTGAAAAAGCTATTTTCTACAGAAATAATATCTACATATTATCAAGAAAAGTTAAAAGAACTTAATAATAGTTCCCAAGAAAATTCTCAAAAAAAGACTTTAACTGAAAAAGATAAACATGAAATTAAAAATAAATCTAAAATTAATAAAATAGAAAAAAATGATTATATTAAAGCAAAAAATAAATTAGTTAATAAAAATAATATGAATAATTCTAAAACTACTACTGATGAACATGTTCTTTTTAAAGAAGCATTATCTGTTTTGAATTCTGGAGATTATCTACAAGCTTTTGCTAAATTTGAAGATATATACAATAATACTGGCAATACTAAAGCAAGATATTATATGTGTGTAATTTATTATAAACTTAAGAAATATCATAATGCTGTAAGTTGTTTCAAAAGTTTGGATTTAAAAAAACATCCTCTTGCTTTATGGAATTTGGCAGTTATGTATAATAAGGGTCTTGGTGTAGAAAAGAATGTACAAAAAGCTTATGAGTATTATAATCAATATTTGAAAATTAAAGAGCAATTAAATAAAAATACTTATATACCTATTACTCAAGATATTAAAATTTATTTAGCTTCATATTTAAGTGAATTATTAAGTACATTATACTTATTTAATGTTTCTAATATTAATACAACAGAATTAAATAAAGTTGTATATATTGGAACAATTAATAACAAATCTATTTATGATACTGATTATTTAGATGCTAAAAAGATTTTATTTGGATTTAATAATTTTAATATGTTAAGTTATTTAGAAATTACATTTAAAACCGATTATACTCATTTAACTAAATCTATTAAACATATAAAAAATGTTTTAGAACCTATTTATGGTAAACCAGTAAAGTATTCAGATAAATTTATTAACTATACTGAATCTGATAAGAATATATCTTACGAGTCTATTCCGGCAATTTTATGGGTAAAAGGTGATTATATTGTAGTTGTAGAGGTAAATAATATAGTAGGTAATATTACTTTAAAGGTTAAAAACAAATCTAATTATAAAGATTTTTTAGAGTTATTAGAAACTAAACAAGAATAAAATAAAAAAATGAAAACTTGAAATTATTAATTATTTAATATAATATATATTATATGTTAATTTTTAGTATTTAAAATAAAATATAATAAGAAAAAATAAAAATAGTACCAAAGATAGTAAAGATAGTTTGGTAGGTGATGAAATTAATTAATAGAAACAAAATAAATTAATAAGGAGGTAATATGCAGAAACATAAGTTTTTAAAAATGAGCAGTTTTTTTATTGTACTTATGATTGGTTTAGTTGTTGTTGGTTGTGGGAGCAAGAAACCAACTATCAAAGATGTTACTATAAACGAATTGCACACGAAACTTTGCGATAATTATTGGTTAGGTAAGTATGAGAAATCAGGTTTTGTTGTTATTCGTCCTTATAATTTTGCATTACCAATGACCTTAAAAGTTGCTTACAAAACACCAGGTAACGAACTAATAGATATATCTACTTTTAGAGTTTTAAAGAATGATGGTACTTTATTAAAGTTGGATGAAAACAAAATTTACACTTTATCAGATGGAACCAAATTTGCTTATAAAATAGAGAAACAAAAAGGTAAGGATATATATTGGTACGAAATTAAACCAAATGTTAGTAGGTGTCAAACATTTAAATCTTATTATACGATTAAAAGAAGAACAGCTAAAGATGTAGTTTTAGGAATGGCAGCATTAGCTGGTGGTGTTGTAGCGCCTACTCTAATAACTGCTAGTGCTCCTGTTGTTGTTGGACCTACAGAAGTAGTAGCAAAAAAGGTTGCTCCTTATAGTGCAGCTTCAGTAGCATCAACCCAAACTACTGCTGCAGCTATCAGTATGTCTGATAAAAATCAGAAAAAATCTACTGAACCAAAATTAAAAACTACACAATTAAAATGGGAAATTGTTAATAAAAATATTACAGATCCTGATTTAATTGATAGGCTTAAATTACTAGGTTTTTAATTACAGTATTATATTAATAAAATAATAAATTATATAAATATTACTTTGCGTCCTATGGGAGTATAATATACTTCCATAGGGTTTTTTATTATTTATATTAATTAAAATAATTGTTTATTGAAATTATTTTTTAATAATTAAAAAAATTTTGTTATATTACTATAATAAGAGAGGTATATGTGAGGTGTGTATTAAAGGTAGAACTTATATAGCTAATATAGGTATATACTATGCGTTATAATAAAAATATAAAATTTATTACTTTCATAATTTTATGTATTTTTATATTATCACAATTAAGTTATGCATCTGGATTTCAAGATTTTGTAGTAAAATCTCAATCGAAAAAAACATTAGGTATTGGTGGGAAAGCAACTGCTAATAGTGTATCTAAAGATTTTATGGATGCAGGTGGCAGTACCTCAATAGGAATAAAAACAGATTGCAATCAAATAAAATTGGATTTTGATTTTAATGGTTTTTTTAAGGATATTATAAATGAATTAAAAGACTTATTAAACGATCAAAACTTAAAAAATATTTTAATAGTTAATGCTATTTTAGATTTAGTTTCTTATAGTTATGCAACACAAAAATGTTCTACAAAATTACCAAAGGATATTACTTTAGGACCTATTATTAATAAAGCAATTGCTGATACAAAACAGTGTGTAAGTAATGAAATAGGAGATTTACTTGACTTTAAAAATAAATCACAAGGTGGAGCTTGGTGGAACCCGAGTGGTTCATGTAAACATCCACCTTGTTTAGAACCATGGAGAGTTAGGGAAAAAGAAGGAAGTGTAAAACCTCAAAAGTCTGTATCAGCTGGTTACTGTAATTATTCTAAACTTAAGCAGTTATTAGGTGAAGATTTTATGAAATGTGTGCATAAAGAACAAAAAGCTACACTTGAAATGATTATTAAAATGTTGAATTGGAAAGCAGGATTTAATTTAAAACAAACATTTAAATTGCAAGAAGAATGTAAATTAAGTGCCGAACAAAAAGAACTGGACTTAGTTATGTTATATAAAAAAGCTAAAGAAGAAGGTGATATTACATTGGCAACATGGAGACTACCTTCGGGTAAAGTATTTCGTATGGAAGATGATAAGATTACAATTGAACTTGCAGATGATTATTTACCAACTAAAGATAGAGAAGAGGTTTATAATCAGGTTATTGACAATTTTGGAGACTATGTTGATTCATTAGTTTATGAAGAAGCTTCATTAAAAACATATGGAGATAAAGAGTTACTTCAGAGTGAAATAGATTTTTTAACTGAAAAATTAGCAGTATATTTAGATACAATATTGTTGGCTGATAATACTATTAAATCTATAGTAACTAAATGTAAACTTAATTTAGAAACCATATTAGACGATGCTATGACGTTACAAAAACAATCATCTGATTATTTTTCTAAAGATTTAAATTCTATAGTGGATTTTATAAAATATAAAGACTTATTAAATGTTCTTTTTTATGGGACTTATAAAGTATGTAAAGATTATATATTAACATATAATAGTAAATTAGCAGAACATATAAATAACTTAACAGAATTCATTAATGGAAAATCTTATAAAGTAAATACAGATATAATGAAAAATGAATTAAAAAAATTCAATACAGCAATTAAAGAATTAAATAAAATGCTTAGTGTTGATATGAAAAACAGTTTTGTAAAATATAATTCAATAAGAAATAAGTTAAATAAGTTATCAGGTGATGCATTATCTACAATCGAAATTAAGTATAATATAGGTATGGTTAAAGATATATTAGCAGTAAAGCATTAGGGGTTTGGTTATGTATAAGAAACATAAATTTTATAAACTTATATTTATATTAATAAGTATATTATTTTTTTCTATTAATCTTTTTGCTTCAAGTGTATCAGAGATTCAAAAATTTGGTTCCAGTAGTAGTTATGATAGTATATTTGGTGGTAATGGTTCAAATAGTGCTGAGCTAAATTTAGATGGAAATGCTACTACCAAATTAGGGATGAAAACTGATTGTACACAACTTCAGTTTAATTATGATGTAGGAGCATATCTACAGGATATTATAAATCAAGTAAAACAATATGCTAAGCAATCTAAGCAGATTATTTTAGTAAATTCTATTTTAACAGCTATTGCATATCCTGTAGCTTTACAAAGATGCGTACAGGAAACTGGAATGGATTTATCTCAAGCACCTATATTGGCTGATTTACAGTCAAGAGTAAAAGAATTGGTTATTGGTAAATCATCTGATGCAATATCTGTAGATACAAAAGCAGCTGGAGGTAATCCATCTTATGCAGGTGGTGGTGTAACAGTTAAAACTAAAGAACTTGCTAATATTGGAGCAGAAGTAAATGCTACTATTCAATCACATACTGGTAAATTGTTTAGAGATTGTATGACTAGAGAAATTTCGTCTATTGTAGACTTTATAAATAAGATTTTAAATTGGAAGCTAACATTTAATTATAAATACTTAGCCAAATTAAAAGCTGAATGTAAATTAAAAAATGAACAATTAAATATAGATTTAGGACAAGCATTGAAAAATATGTATGATCAGTATTCGGAAATTGGTGAAATGTGCTTTTTTGATGGTATATGTATTGATAAAAATTTAAAAGTGCATAAGAAGGGACAAGGTGCCGATATGCCTACTAATGAAGAAAAGAGAAACATTATATCAGAAGTTGGAACTGATTGGTTAAATACTTATATAGCCAGCTCGCATGATCCGTTAGTAGCCTTAATAATATCAGAAATATTAACTAAATTTGAAAATAATGTAGGTTTAAGTGTATTAGATGAGTTAGCTTATGTAATAAATGTTAAAACTGATAATTTGTTTATGTGTATGAAAAAGAAAACAACTGATGGTACAATAAATTTAACAACAACTAAAGATGATGCTTTAAATGAATTTTTTGAGTGTGTACAAGATACATTTAATATTACTGATATAAATTATCAAAATGTAGTTTATGTTAAAGCATATATTAAATCAAACTTAGAAGGTACAGATTTAAAAGAGTTATTGGATAAATATACAAATGATCCAGAGATGTCAGAATATATAAAAAATGAACTATTTGAAAGTTATGTATTATCTTTTGTTACTAACATAAATCTTTCATCTCCTACACAAATTGATTTTTTTCATGATTTAGTAGAAAATTTATTTTACTTATATGATAATTATTATTTTTTAGAAACATATTTTCGCTCTGAAAAGATGGCCCAAATAACAAAAAGTATGGCTAGAAGTAGTTTGGTATTATTAGAGCGTACTAATTTTGCCATTGAAAAGCGTAAAATAACGGCAAAATTAATGGATAATTATTATATTACACTTGTTCAAGATAAAAGAGAAGAATATAAAATACCTGATATTATAAATGATACTAAACAATAGAATTATAAAAGAATTTAGTAATTTTTAAATATTAAAAAAGAGGTAGTTAAAATGACTAGGCGAAATAATAAGTTAATATTAATATTAATGATTATATGTTTATTATTTAGTTTTAATATATCAAGTTATGCTGGATTTAGTGATTTTATTAAATCAAATGGTTCTCAAGGAAGTTCTTACAATAAAGGGAAAACTAAAACTCATAAGTTTTTTGGTGGTTCTGGTAGTAACAGTATTTCAGCTGAACAGGATTTAAGTAAATCTAGTGCAAGTATAGGTATAAAGGCAGATTGTAACCAAATTCAATTAGATTTTAATTTTAGTGCTTTAATAAATGATGTTATGGATGATTTATCTCAAGTAATAAAAACGTATGGACAAATAAAATTAGTTAATACAATTATATTTTCATTAGCGTATTTGGAATCAGCACATCAGTGTAAGGCTTTATTACCTAAAGAATTAGGTGCTAGTTTTGTTACAAAAGAGTTAGCGTCAAGAATCAGTAAATCTATAAAAGAAGATTTATCAGATGCGTTTTCAACAGGTAGAAGTGCTGTTGGTGGTTCTGCATCATTTGGTGAAAGGAAAACTGAAGTAAAACCAACTAAAGTGGCCAAAGCTGTTACTAAAGCTTCAACTGAAGTACAAAAACAGGGTGGTGAATTATTTTTAGCATGTATTGATGAACATATTCCTGAAAATGAGAAAAAGATAGTTCGATATTTAAACTGGTCTATTAGTCTTGGATTTGAAAAATATTTTAAGTTAAGACAAGAATGTATGCTTAAATCTGAACAAGCTGAAATGGATATTGTTCAGATGTTAAAACAATATAAGAATACAGGTGAAATTGTATTTGCAGATGCTGTACGTATCAGGGATGATGGTACCATTGAAATGTTAGCTAAGAGATCTTCAGTTCCTACTATTACGCAGGATAAAAATATTTTAAAGGTTTCAGCAAATGATTTTGTAAATTGGGGAATATCCCATGATATAGATCCATTAATAATAAATATAATTGGGGGGCATATACTCTATATAATTAAAAATTTTGATAATGTTTCACAAATGGGTATAGGCAATTATATTATAAACATGATTTGTTATAGTTTATCATCATATACGATAGATTTTAGTTCTACATTAAAATCACTTACTGAAGTCAATTATAAACAATATACTGTAAATGAATATTTAAACACAATGTATGTTGCTTATAAGCAATTATATGATGTGTTGAAAAGTTCTACGGATAATAGTGATAAAGTAATAACTTTTACAGCAGATGAAGTATTACAATATATTCTTGATAGTTACAGAAATTATGGTAGTTACCGTCCTATTATAGTTAAATCAATAATGGTTTATTTAGCATCTAAAGGTGTAGTAGCAAATGAAGGTGATTTGACCATAGATAAGATAAATGAAATATTAAAATCTGAATCAAATTTTATAAAATATGTTGCTGCGGGATATCTTTTGTATTTAATAGAAAAATCAGGTTATGAATATGGTGTATATAATTTACCAGATTATATGAATGCAAATTTTTATGAATCAGTAAAGAAATTAGCATCTACATATTTAGCATTAAGAAAAGCTGTTGAAGCTGAAAGGATGAATAATCCATCTGCTGAAATTACATTAACAAAAGTAACTAAACTTATTCAACAGAATGCCATAAGTTATACTGATTTGGAAAGAGATTTAGAATATAAAGGATTATATGGTTTAATTAATACTAAGTGTAAATTATTAAATTAATTTAATTATTAAGTATTATAGAGATTATATAGAATATTATATAATAATATTATAGAAAGGCAGGTGATATAAATGGGAAGTAATAATTCATACCAAGTAAATTTAAATAAATCTAATAATTTAGATATATTATCAAAGGTATTAGAGGATATCTATAAAGGTAATTTTATAATAAAATATATGTACGGTAGTAGAGATACTATAGTGTATCAATTAAAGGTTAATAATGTATCCGATGAGTTATTTTATTTTGTTATTATATATGATCGATTAAACAAGAGTTTAGTTATAGACTTAAATAAGTCTAAATTATTAGCAAGAACTATAGATAAAGTATACTTTTTATTTGCGATAGATGATATATTATCTATGCTTTATAGAGGATTAAAAATATATAAGAAAAAATTAAAAGATCCTAATTTTATAACTGAAATACAAAAGATTTCAGCTATTGAAAACAATAAAGATATTTCATCTTATAATATAGAAAGTAATAATTTGAATAATAAATAAATAAGAAGTTATAAAGGAGTTATATATGTTAAAACATACTTCTTTTTTAAATTTATTTTATCAGTACAACAACATTTATAATTTATATAAGAATAATCATATTGATGGTGAGAAATTAGTGAATTTAGATTTTTTAAAACGGAAGAATTTATTAACTTCAGACAAGTTATTTGCGTTAAATGATTTTACTCAAACCACACCTATGATTGATATTACAGAGGCATTTCAACATATACTTTCACAAAAATCTAACCAAACTAACAAAGATATTTTTACTGATATAGAAAAAAATCAAAAGAAAAATAGTAATAAAAGTAATAATGAAGATAAAAATAAAGATGATAATGATGAAAATAATGATGAATTTACTGTATTAATAAATGATAATAATGAAGAAAATGTAATTACAACAGGGGATACAATAGAAACAGAAGATATGATGATTGTAGATGATGAGGTTGATAATGCTGAAGATGATAATTATATTTTTCCTGAGTTTGATATAGATGATGAAGAAGAAACATTAATAAATAAGGATAATTTAGAAAATGTAGTTGAACGTTTAAGTGATATTAACTCACAATTATTAGATAATAATATACAAAAAATTAATGAGGAAACTAGTACTCAAAAAAATCATAAGATAAATAGTAATTTAACAGAAGATAATGATTTAGAAGGGGATGATAGTATAATAGAAAAGGATAGTTTAGAGAGTAAAAGTGATGAGTTTTCAGATGGGTTTTTATTAGATGAAAAAGACGAGGATGATGATGCTAGTATATTTAAAATAGATGATGAAGAAGACGAATATTTAGAAGAAGACGACCAGGTTGAAGATTTTGCAGTATTAGATGATAGTTTAGATTACAACGAAGAAGAAAAAGAGGCATTTGAAAATTCTCAGGAATTATTTAATGATATCGATATAGAGCATCTTAATACAAAAATTACTGATACTAAAAATATAACTAGTAGCAATAATAAAATAGATTCGGTTCATGTAGAGCAAATGAATCAAGAAAAATCGGATAATAAGAACAGCATAAATGTTTCTTTTAATACAGAACATAATATACAAAAGATTGATACTGCTAATTTAGATATTACAAATTATCCAGTAATTATATTTAACGATAAGAAGATTGGGTATGAATTATTTTTAGAAAAAGATAGTTTTGACCATAAAATATCAGATGCTTTAATATATGATTTTTCATTTAAATGTATTAAAAAAATTAAAGAAGAAAATAATTGTTTTATTTATGAAATTCAAATTTTAGATTGTAATATAGGTAATAATTACACAGAACAAGACACGGAAAAATTAAAAGAGTTACTAAAATCTAAATCTATTTATTATGTTACATATATAGTTATGTTAGAAAATGTTAATTATAATGCAGGAATTATTTTGAAAAAGAAAACATCTGAAGTAACAGAAGATGATATTAAGTTATTAAAATATATGATAGATAGAAATATACAGACTTTTTTCATAGATACGCTAACAGCAGATCTCATAAAAATACATGAGTTAGAAGAACTAAAGCAAATTATTAAAAAGATTAAGCGTAAAGGCAGTGAAATAATATTAGAATCTTAATAAAAATATATTGATATTATTTAAATAATATATTATATAAACAATATAGAGCAAACATTTGTTTGCTTTTAATATATTTTAACTAGTAGGAGGTGTAAATGTTGTGCAGAGCAGTAAACAAATATTATTGACATATAGGTTATATTATTATATAATTAATATGTAATTACTGTAGAAAATAAGTTATAATTATTTTACTTTGAAATAAATAGGAGGTGTGAGATAAAAACTTTAATAAACATAATACATTTGTCAGAGTTATTTTGGTTTAATATTATTAAACAACCATATAATATAAGTACACAATATTTATTATGATGGAGAGGTGTGCAATGAATAATTCTGTTGTGTCTTATTTAAATGATTGTTTTTTACGCAAAGGGTTTATTTTAAAAGAGGAACTTATAACTTATGTAAAAAAGACCAAAGTTAATCTACACCAACTTTTGAATGTTTTAGAATATGATTTTAAGAACGTACCTATATTAGAAAATGAACTAGATGCTCTAAAATATATTCAGTACATTAAAGAAAATTTTCCAGAACAATTTCAATCTTTTAAAAATTATTGTTTTGAAGTTTTATTTAATAACCCAGTATTTAGAGATAAGCTTACGAAAATAGCATACAAAAATGTTTCTTTTATAAAAGGGAAAGATACAAATGTATTAGTTCAAGAATTTATTCAAGAAATATATTTACTTTTAGTAGAAGGTTATTTTGATCGTTTTATATATACTTCAGAAATTAATGTATTAGAAGCTTTTAGTTATTATATTATGAGTATTCTCCAGAAGGCTAAACGAAATATTATGAAAAACGAATTTCGTTCAGTTAGTGTTCCATCATATATAATTGATACATTAGCTACAGTATCATTAGAAGTTGATAGAAACTTTCCTGAGCTATCAGACATAGATAGAATAGAAGTTATAGTAGATTTTATGAAACAAAGATTTCCAAATATGTCAGAGTCATCTATAAGAAGTTTATTGGAAGAAGATTATTATTTATCAGATTCGGAATTTATGGAAAAAAAATATATTAGATAAAGCAAATAATTTAATATAAATAAGTATACCCAAGCTGATTTGTGTGTTATTTTGATTTTTTTCTTTATTTAAACCCTATACTAAAATTCAAAAATTAAAATTTAATTAGTCAATATATTAAATCCGAAAAAAAACAATTTATGGTTTATAATTTATAATTATTTATTATTTTTTCATTTTTTTATCTAAATTTTTTACCTAAATTAAATCCAGAAATTTGTTATATATAATATAACATAAATAAATATTATAAGAGGTGTTGTTATGAATCAAGTAATAAATATACAAGAAAAAACAACACAAAAAAGAGTAGTTTCTGAAAAAGAATTATTACATATGATTAAAGTAATGAATGCTTCTTTTTATGCCTATGTAAATAATGTTTGTGAGGATTGTATTGAATTAGATAACAAAATTTATAAATTTGGTTGTAATACTGGTTTACAAATGTATATAACCAAAATGAATACTGAATTTTTATATTATGTGAAACTTTTATCAGATGAAAATTATAATAGAAATGCTATAAGAGATTATATAATAGCCTGTAATGAAACTATAAAGAATTACTATGAATCTTTAAATTTATCTAATGATATTATTACAAAAGTATATGAAGATAATAATGTAGGTATTATTAAATTTTTGAATTTTAATGATAATTTAATTAATATATTACATAAATTAATTTCTAAATATGATTATGATTTTACTTATATTAATGAATTAGCTATTTAATTTATAAGTTTTTTTAGAGCGCAATTATTAGCAGTTTTAAGCTTTATTTTTCTATTATTTTTATATTTTATTGTATTCTCATTCTATTTTTTATATTACTGATATTAAAGTCTAAATTATTCAAATCTAATATCATTTTTTAAATCATAATTGTATTACCTGATATTTTTTTTATTTAAATAAAATCTTTTAGTTAAATAAGATCATTCGAATAAAAAATTTTATTATAATTCTATTAAAAATAGATTAGTAATTTATTAAAATTTATTTAGGATTTTATTATGTTTATATTATGTATACTTAAGAAATTACTTAAAATCAAATTGTGATTATATTAGAAACTTTTTTAAAATTAATTAGGAATAGATTAGAAATAAATTAAAAATAAATTAGGATTAAATTAGAAATAAATTAGAAACTAGTTAAGAACTAATTTAAAATTAATTAGAAATATTAAGATTAAATTATAAATAAATTAAAAAATTATAAGTAAATTATAAATAATTTTAGTATTTAAAAGATAATTTGACTTAAAATATTGATTTTTATTTTATTTTATAATTAATTTAATAATATTCAAAAAATTATTAGGTTTAGCTTATGAATTAATTAAAAATTTTTTAGGAAATAATTAAAAACTAATTAGGAAATAATTTGAAATAAATTAGGAATTAATTAAAAATAAATTAGAAACTAGTTATAATTAAATTATGAATCACTTAAATCTAAGTAAAAATTAAATTAAAACTTAATAGGTGATATTAATAAATTTTATACATACATGTGAGTAAAATTAATACAAAATAAAACTTATCAAAAAACTAAAAATTATATAAAAAACTATTTTAGATTTATAACAATACTATTACAAATAGATCATATAATGACTTTTATATTTTTTATCATATCTACTACTATTATATTATTATTATTAAGTTAAATCATTAATTTTGTTATAATAAATATCTTGCATAGTAGTTTTATCATGTATCATTAAAATGTTATATAGAATAAAATGATATATAAAATTTTATTATATATCATTTAAAGTAAATATCATATAATTATAATATCAGTAATTTTGTATATAATTAATTTTGCATATAAACGATTTTGTATATAATTGATTTTGTATATGATTTATTTTGCATATAATCAATTCTGCTTAACAATTATTTATTCGTCTATGTCAAATAGCAAAAATTTTATTAATTTTTATAAGTATTTTTAAATGTTATATACATTAGTACGACTAATTGATTTTCTTTAGTCATAGTATAACTAATATTTTTTCAATTTTTTTTATGTTTTTCAGTTAAAATTTATACTTTTTAAAAATAAAAAAAAGATATTTTTTTTTAAATAAAATAAAATAATTTGTTATATAAATAATAGATGAAAACTATTTAATATATAACGTAGAATAACTATGTTTGGGGGTTATTATGGAAGAAATAGTAAATGACGCAGTTGAAATAAATAGAACCTTTTGGGAATACAACAGTTACAGTATTAAGACAGCTAAATCTCATTTAAAACATGTATTTAGAGAGGACACTTCGAGAAACCTATCTGATTTAATTTATACAACACGTTTAGATTTATATAAAAAAGAACCTGATAATTATATATTTAAATCGTTTAATGATTTAGGTAAGTATAGAAACTTCTTTTACAAATATAAAGTTTTTTATACAGATAAAAAAGGTGTATTGAATATTGATGATTTTGCAAATGATTATTATCAACATTACAAAAGATTTGCTAAATATAAGTCTAAAAAATCTAAGTATTTGAGAGAATTAGTTTATACTTATGATACATTATATTTAATTTATAATGCTTATAATCAAGCAAAATTGGATGGTGCAATAGATGATTTAGATTTGTCAGAGTCAACAAAAAATACTTTATTACCTTATATTGATAAGGAAATAAGTAGATGGCTTAAAGGTGTTATTTCGTTTACAGATGAATTTATATTTAAAAAACAGGTCATAGAAAGTATGACTTATATTGTTCTGCATTTGGACGAACACCATGTACATACTCATATTATATTTCCGTCAACAACAGTAAATTTGAGGCAGTTTAGATTAGAATATCCTTTGTCTTATTACTATATGCAGCTAAATAATTATTATTTAAAAAATAAATTTTTATTACCTAACAAAGAAGCAAAACATGTATTTAAACGAGACAAATTAAACCAAAAAGAATATTATATTGCTAAAAACTTAGGTTTTTCAGATGCAGAAATAAATTTATTAGCTTTTTCTTCATATTATATTAAAGATTCTTTTGTTAAATATTTAAAAAATGAAGTAGAAAATTTGTTTATAGATTCTGATAATTCTTTACATAATAACAATGATACTAATATAGACAAATTTTTAAATCAAATAGTGTATGCTTTTTTAGATCAATCAAATATAAAATTATCATGGAGTATTTTAGTAGGTATAAAATTTTCATATCCAGATTTATATAATAAATTTATTGAAAAATTGGATAGTTTTCTAAAAGGTAATAAATTTGACATGTTAGAAAAGTTTTCAGAATATTTTATATATTATAAAAAGAAAGCTAAAGTTTATACTGATACAATTAATTATAAGTTGGTAGATAATCCTACTATAATAGATAGTCAAGAACTTGAGCTAGAACCAGGAACAGATAATAATATAGATAATTTTGAAAAATTAGATACAGAAGTAGGAAAAAATCAATAAAAAAATAGGAACATTTTTTAAAAAAATTAATTTAATATGTTATATTAATTAATAAAATAAATTTAATAAATTTTATTATAAATGGAGGTTGAGATATATGTTTAATAAATTAAAAGGTATTATTTCTAAAGGAACTAAAACTGCTGGTGATATAGTATCTATACAAAAAGAATTGAATAAACTTAAAAAAGAAAAATGGGATTTACAAGATAATTTAATAAAAGATATATTAAGTTATCCTGTTAATAAAGAAGATACTGAATCATTAGTAGGTTTAGCAGATCTTGTAGTGAAATTCAAAAGTGATTATGAAATAATTGAAAATGAAATAAAAGTAAAACAAGAAGAATTAGATAATATAAAGGGTTCAATTAAAAGTGATGTTGTAAACACCTTTAAGAAAAGTAATAAAAATGATGATTCTGTAGATGCAGCTAATAATAGCACAGACGAAATTAATAATTAATAAACAATAAAAGAAGTAAGGGAGTGTAATATGTCAGATATTAAGGTAGAAAAATTACATAACTTACATGTAGGTATAGATGTAGGGCATGGTAATGTAAAAATCGCCGTAAGAAAAACTTTAAAAAAGGAAAATGGAAGGACAACATGGTTTTTCGATAAATTTCCAAGTTATGTTACTCTGGTTTCTTCGGAAAATGATTATATGAATTTTATTACGAATGATTATTTATATGATGTAATTACATTTGATGGTAATATTAAGTATTTATATGGTAATCCTGTCATGAGAGAGAACAAGGTTAATATTTGTCAGCGAGGTAAGAGATTTTTTGTATCCGATGCTTATAAAGTATTAATTGCCGGAGCATTAGATGTGGTTATGAAACATGTAGTTGGTACAGATTCTACTAAAGTCACAATTAATTCGTTAGGTTTAGGACTTCCCCTCACCTACTTAAAAATGGTTGATGTTGTAGAAAGTATTAAAAGTTACTTTGCAAAGGATGAAAGTGATAGACATGTATTTACTTACAATAGGAATGGTACTGATTATACAATATACATCAAAGAACTTGGACTATTTGCTCAAGGAGCTGGTGCTTTATTCACTGAAGAAATAAGAAATCAGTTAAAGAAATATAATACTTTAGGTATAATTGATATAGGGCAATATACTACAGATTATTTTATTATAAAGGATAATGAGATTCTTTTAGATAGTGTAGGAACAGAGGAACATGGTATTTATGAAATGATTAATGAAGTTAGAAATGAAATACAAAAAGAAAGAGGCACCTTGGTTAATGAAGAATTGTGTAGACAAAGTTTATTAGAAGAGAAGTTTAGAGGTATGAGAACAGCAAAAGCTATAGTAATATTAAATGCTGTACAAGGACGTTGGGTAAATTATCTTCCTGATATTGAAAAGTTTGTGATAATAGGTGGTGGTGCAGAATTAATCAAAGATTTAGATTTATCGGGTATGTTGAATAATATGGAAGTTTTACATAATGCAGAATATTTAAATGCGAAAGGATATACTTACGTTTAAGAATAAATATAAAAAATAAGGAGTTTTAATAATGAGCAAGGTTGATAGTAAATATGTAAAAAATATTAATAATTGGTTTTATAGAGTTATTTTACCAAATGTACATCCAGAGGTTAAAGAGATTCTAACATCATTTTCATTACAAAAACGTTCTGAATTTTTTCTTTATTTGATTAATACACTCCATAAAGAATATTCAGATGTATTTTATGATATAGTAGCAAGTTATATGAATCCTAATTATCAAAAAACTGTACTTTTAAAGAAAGAGAAAGAACCTACAATATTAACACAAGAGGTTTCAGAAGAAGAAACAGTGAATAAGAATTTAAACCAGGAAAGTAATCAAATTAATGTTAATAACCTTTTAGATAAAGGTGAATTAGATGTAGATAAAGAAGATGAGAGGGAAAATGAAATAAATGAAGAATTTAAAACTTTTGATACTACTATAGATGATAGCCAAGTAGATGTTGAGTTTATAAATACTCAAAAACCAACTAGTAATTCGAATATTACAAACATAGAACAAAGTCAAAAGACTGAAAATACGCAAAAACAGACAGACCAACACAGTTTAAAAGATAAAAGTGACGATACTAATATTATGGATAATATTATTGATAAGGAAAATAATGATTTAGATTTAAAAGAAATTAATACAGTTATTGATACAGATGACGATGATTTAGAATTTTTAAAGAAAAACAATACTTTATTTAAAAAACTTTAAAAAGATTAAAAGGGATTGCTTATGAAAAATAGATTTATATTTATCTACTTTTTAATATGTTTATTTTTTATTAATTTAAATATATCATTTGCAGATAGTAACATAATAAATATTAAAAAAAATAAATATGTATCTAATACAGTTTATTATAGTTATGTTTTAAATTATCTTGATACATTATTTTCTCAAGAAACGGTTGATACAGAATTAAAGAAATTGATTGATTTATATAAGTTATCGAGCAATCCTTTTGATAGTGTGTTTTATTTAAAGCAGGTTGTTTTATTAAGTTATAAATATGGACGTTATGGTATAGCAAAAACATATTTAGAAATGATAATAAGTGAAATAGGCAAAGATCCTGCTTTAAGTAAGTATGGAGATTATTTAAACAGATTAGTTGAACGTTTAACTGTGTTATACAATAATGAAAGTAAAACACTAAAATCATCTGTAAAGGATTTATCAAATAAAGAATTGAAGAAAGTATATTATGAATTGTTTAGAACTATAGGAGAAGAAGGTTTTGAAAATTTATTTTTTATGTATCTTTATACGTTTCAATTTGATAAGTGCCAGATATTACTAAATAATATATATCCATCTTATTTTAGGAAACGTAATAGATATTATAATTTACAAAATATTTTGGATAGATATGTTGTTTTATTTGGAGATATATATATACCTAGTATGGATTTTTATAGTTTAATAAATACTAATTTTGTTAATATAAACAGACAGATAGATTTAAGTCAAAATACTGTTAAATTAATTGCTATGTACAAATCTAATATTAAACAAGCTAGGGAATACTATCAACAGCAATTTATTAACCGTTTGAAAATTATGGAACAATTATTACCTTATTTACATGTATTGGGTTTAGATAAAGATTTTAAAAATTTATATATGAAAGTAACTGTATTAAGAAGAGGTAGAATACCAACAAATTTGGATTTAAAAAATATTAATTATTCCTATGCTCAGTTAAGAAAAATATATCGTGAAGCTTTAGGTAATACAATAACAGCATTATTATATGAATTATATAATAATATAGATTTACATAAGGCTGAACAGATGATTAAGGAAATAAAATCTTTTAATCCAAAAAGATATATAGGTAATAATAAAACAATAAGTTATGGAATATCAAGTTATAATTAATATATAAATTAATAAGTTATGAGACTATAAAAATGTTTAGGATAACAACAGACTTTTTATTTAATAATATAAAATTAGATAAGTATGAATATAATTGTGAATATAATATTTTTAGTTTTGATATTAAACATATTAGAGCAAAAGATGTTATAATTGAAGACATTTATATGTATCAAAATAACAAATATATGTTATTATTAAAGTTATATAGTTCTAATAAATTTACTTTTCTAGGTGAAATTAAAATAGAATTTTTAAAAAATAATATTTTTAATTATTTAGATTGGTTTAAAGGTTATAAATTTGAACAGATTAATAATTTTAAAATATTTATGAAACCACAACCATATCAAACTTATGTGGTTTTAGTTCCAGTTATATTTTATAATAATAATACATTCAATATAATGAAATATAATAATTTAAAAAAGCTGCTTGAAAATATTAATAATAATTTACATGAGCGAAATTATAATATTAATATAAGATTATTAATTCAATTAATAGAAAAGCATATTAAAAAGGTAAAAATACTTTTTGATATTGTATATCAGAATAATAATTTTATGATTTTACAAAATAATAAAGAGTTTGCTTCTTATTTCTATAAATACATTGATATCTACAAAAATAATAAATTATATAATAGTAAGAATTTACCAATAATAACTATATTATATACTTTTATTGATTTATTAAAAAGCAACGGATTAATAAAAACCGATGTAGTTTATACTATTAATAAGTTACAGCAGAATGATTTAAAATTAAACTTAATATAAGAAAATATTAGAAAAAAAATATTAGAAAAAATAATATATTAGCCAGTTTATTATTGACATTTAATATAATATATTATAAAATAATAAAGTAAAATAAGAAGGAGGTAGAAAAAAATATGAAAAAAGAAGAAATAATCGCTCTTTTAGTGGAAAGAACTAACATGAGAAAGAAAGATGTTAAAGAGTTATTAAATGCTTTTGAAGAGATAGTACTTGAAGGTGTAAAAGAAGGCAAAAAAGTTCCGTTGGGTGCTTTGGGATATTTCAAAAAGGTTGAAAGATCTGCTAGGACAGGACATAATCCTAAAACAGGAGAAAAGATTCAGATTCCAGCTACTGTTGTACCTAAATTTGTCCCTGGTAAGAAATTTAAAGAAGCTGTTAAATAAAAAGCTGGGTTTTACCCAGCTTTTTTTATTTTTGATTCTATTTGTTCTATTTTAAGTTTTCCTATTTTTTGTAGAATACAGTTAGAAGCAGATTTACATGTACTACATATATTAATAAAGCTTTTTGTGTTCTGTATGTTTTCTTTCATATCTATAGGTAGTCTATACATATTTTCATGATTAATATTAGCTAACAATGTTTTTGTGGAACCAAATTTATCGTTATAAAATATATATAGTTTGTTTTTATAAATTTCTGGATAATAAGCACAGGCATATACAGCTGAATTCATAACAAACTCCTTGTTATTATTGTTTAATATTATTATTTTGATAATTATAATATATCAAAATAAAAAAATTATTTTAAATTTAAATCATTATTATTGTTGAATGATATATTTAATTTATTTTTTAAGGTTTTTATATTGTTATGTAATATTGTGTAGTTTTGTATATAATCTTCTTTATACTGATATAATTTACTAATCAATGAATTTATATTTTTACTGTTGTTTACACAATATAAAATAAATTTACCTAAATTTTCAATAAGTTTATTAGTATCGGTTTGTCCTAAGTACTTAAAAAGAGTATCAGAGTCTTTTATGTCTTGTTGCAATATCTTAAATAGAAAGTGTTGTGATAGTTCATCCTTAAGACTGTTTATCATCGGAATGTTAGTGTTTATTTGAATTTTTTTCATAAGAGTTTCGTTTTTTATTATATTAATAGCTGTATGAATAGACAATTCTAAATCACCTATATTAACTGGACCATTATTACTAAGAATATTTAAAAACAATTTAGCTGTTTTATTTCTTAGTAAAAATTCATGAATATACTGAGCCAAATCAAATTTAAAAGTGTATTCGTTAGGTAAATCTTTTTTTGAAAAATATAAATTGAATTTTATTTCATCTAAATTTTGTAAAAAAGATTGTATTTCTTCAGGTTTTAGAATGTTAAACAAAAGAAAGTCTAGTATAGTAGTAGTAAAGTTGCTTTCAATTGTTGTATGTGTATTTACTGGTATAGTGTAGTTTTTATTTTTAACTTTGATATTCATGTCGACAAAATCTAGATTTGAAAAAATATCATCCAATCTATTGTTAAGTTGAAATTCCATCATCTTAACCTCATTTTTTCTTTATTTTACTTTTTTATATCACTTTAACATGTAATTTAACTGATTGTTTATTTAATTTTTAAAAAAAATGCAAGTTATTTTTTGTTTAGTTAGAGTAATAAAATTATTTTATTTTTTTTTATTAATAATCATATAATAACCTCCTAATAGTTTCTATATGTAAATATAACAATAAAATGAAAAAGATGTAAATTTTATTTTAGTTTAGTTAAAATTAAATTATAAAATTAAATTATTAACAGTAAGATTTCTATTTTATTTTTAAAACAATTAAAAAATTATGTTATATATTTGATAAGACATATTAAAAAATAGGAGATATAAACTATGAAACGAATTTTGGTTAATAAATTAAAATTAATAGTAGGAATACTTTTTATAATAGCTTTAATTTCAAACAGTCATGCTTCTGCAGTTAGTTATTTTTATAAGTACAAAATATTGAATTTTTATAGTAATATAAATAATGTTACAAAGAAACCTTTATTATATAATTTATTTATTGTAAAAAAAATAAGTTCGGAAGAATCATTGATAGTTTATAAAAATATTATTAGGTTATTACCTGGTAATTACTATTATATAGATTATAATGATCAAACCAATGAATTACTATTTAAAATCAATAATACTATATTGAGGACGCCTAATATTCAGAGTGCTGATATAATATGTTATATACATCCTAAAACATATATAATGAACATATTTTTACCTTATTTTAATAAAAAGACTTCGGTATCAGGAGATTCTACTATAGAAATACCAGTTGATAGCTCTCATGTATATATTTTAAAACCATTAAAATAGAAACAATATAAAATAAAAATAATAATGAGGTGTAATCTTGTGGAGTGATGAATTGATTACAAACCAATTAGAAGAAGATATTATTAATAAACGATTAAAACAGAAAATTGTTGAATTATCTATTGATACTTTAAGTGCTAAAGAGTTTTTTGTATTAATGAATTTATTGATATTTGAAGGAGTATTAACAGAAGATGATATATTGTACTACTATAATAAAAAAACAAAAAAAGATTTAATTGCTTGTTTAGCTCATTTATTAAATGTAACAGAAGTACGAATTAGGCAAATAAATAAAAATGCTATAAACAAGCTAAAGGATCGTTTAAGTTTTGATAATTTAATTATAAAATCAAATTTAAATAAAAATATTAAATACAATAAAAATACTATAAATCATAAAAATAATAAAGATAATGGTGGTGGAAATGGATTTACTCAAGAATGATATTAATTTTACTTTAATTTTAAATAAATTAAGGCAAAATGATATTAGTAAATTAAACGCATTAAGTAAAAAATTAAATATCAATTTTTTAAATTTATTGATTTTGTTATTAAGAGATTATACTACTGTGGATACAATACAAAATAGTTTTAATGATAACTTTTATAAAATAATACAAGATTTAAACCAAATATCAGATATTCAAGACTCCGCTAATATAATTATTCAAGCTATAAAACAAAACAAAACGATTTTGTTATGGGGAGATTATGATGTAGATGGTACTATGGGTACTACTATTTTATATAAGTATTTACAAGCCGTAAAACGATTAAATTTAAATAGTAAATTTAAAGTATTTTATCATATTCCAGATAGATTTGCTGAAGGGTATGGTTTAAATCAAAACATGCTGGATAAATTATATAATATTTATAAATATGATGTTCTTGTCACGATAGACAGTGGTATTACCAATTTAAATGAGATAAAACATATTAAACAGAATTATAATGTAGATACAATTGTAATAGATCATCATACAATTAGTGATAGTGAAATATTTAAATATGCAAAAGTAATAAATCATAGACGTGAAGATGATATTTTCTTTAATCGTTATCAAACTCCTTTTTGTGGGGCTGGCCTGGCTTATTTATTTTCCCTTTATTTAAATGAGCAATTAAAATTATTGAGTTTAAATGAAATGGATAAATATAGTGTTTATGCAGCTATAGCTACTATAGCAGATGTAGTTCCTTTAGTAAATTACAATAGAGTATTGGTTAGACAGGGTTTCAAATTATTAAATGATAATACTTTTTTACAAAAAGAAATCCCTCAATTGTATTATATGAAAGATATTTTAAATATAAAGCAAATTAACTCTGATGAAATAGCGTTTAAAATAGCTCCTGTATTAAATGCTGTAGGACGATTAAGTAAAGCTAACCAAATAGTGGATCTTTTTGTTACTAATAATCAAAGAGATATAAACAGTAAAATTAACTATTTTGTAACTTTAAATAACGAAAGAAAATCCAAAGAGAAGGAAATTCTTGAGTTAATTTATGGAGTTATAGATTTAGAAAAAATAGCTAAAGAAAAGCGTATTATAGCTGTAGGTAATAATTGGCATAAAGGTGTAATTGGTATTGTAGCTGGCAAGTTAGCTAACAATTTTAATGTACCTACAATAATTCTATCAAAAGATAATGATGGAACATGTACAGCATCTTGTCGTAGTATTGAAGGTTTTGACTTATATGAGGCTATTAAAAGATGCAGTTTTCATTTAGAAAAATTTGGCGGTCATGAACAAGCAGCTGGTCTAACAATAAAATATGAAAATCTCAAAGAATTTGTTGCAGATTTTACAAATATAACTTCTAAAATTCCTGTAGAAATAAGTACTAAAAAAACCTATGAAACTGATGTTTTATTATCTCCAGATTATTTTTTAGATGTAAAAAATATTTTAAGTTTACATGAAATAGAACCTTTTGGTAATGGTTTTACAAAACCAAGCTTTGGTGCTAAAGGAAAAGTTGTAGATATACAGTCAATTGGTAAGTCAAACAATCATTATACAGTACGTTTTGAAAACTTTAAAATCAAAGCTAATTTGTTTAATTATTATGATGACATCAATAAAATTTTAAATAAAGAAATAGCTTTTACATATTACCCTCAATTAGATACTTTTAAATATGCATATGATTTACGAAATAATGGAACGGCAACTTTAGAAGGTTATATAATTATAGACCAAATATTTGAAAAACCAAATTATGTAATTCAAGATTTAAATATATCAGATAAATTAAATAATTTAATGGAAGAAATACAAAATTTAGATATGCTTATAGTTTTTAAATAATTTTTTAGAAATAGTTATTAAATAAAACAATTATTTGTGTTTAAATATTATGTTTAGAAAAGTATTAACAAGAACAATACTATCTATTTCTCTAGTATTTTTTACTATTGTATCTAGTAGTTATGCTAAAAATAATACTATAGAAAAAAATAAACTTATACATTTTTATAATATAGCTTATGTAATAGGTAATAAATATAATATTAATCCTTTTATTTTATTAGGTATTGCTTATCAGGAGTCTCATTTACAGCCATATACTATAAATATAAACAAATTTAATAAAAAAGTTAGTGTTATAACAGATGTTAATAAATTTTTAGGTATTTTTTATTATATTTTTAGTAGTATTAAAGATAATACTAATTATTACAGGTTGATCAACAATAACTGTAAAATAAGAATTATTTTATATGATAATACTATAAAAAAACAATATCATTATAACTTGATATTAAAGACGTATAATTCTAAAGTAAAAATACTACATAAAATAGTAAACTTTTATTCTTTGATTGAAAAGAAATTTTTAAATTTAAAGCAGAAAAATCATAATATTAGTTTTTTAATTCAACTTAAAACACCTTTAGGTATAATTGCATCAAATAAAAACAGTATAATTAAACTATTAACTTATTTTTTAAATTATACTAATAATATTGACTTAGGGATAACACAAATTAATTATAAATATTGGATTAAACCTTCAAAGATTAATCCTTTATTGGTTTTTATACCTGAATATGCATTTGATTTTACAGGACAAATACTAAATCAAATTAAAAAATCTAATCGTAAAATAGGAAATTTTGAAATGATAAAGCGTTATCATCATAATTCAAAATTAGGTATTCAATATGCTTATAATGTAGTAGAAAATATGCAATTCTTATATAAAAAAATAATTTCTTATTATAGAAACGAATTAGCTTTAAAATAAAAATTAAAAAAATATTTATTTTTTGTTATATTACATAATAAGTTAATATTATTAATTAAATATAGTATACAAACAGGAGTAATAATATGTTTGTAAAAAGATTATTAATGGTTATTTTAATATTATTTCTTTTTTTTAGCTTACCCATTTCTAAACAAGAACAGTATTTAAATACAGCTTATACATTTGTTAGAAATGCAGTAGTATTTGTTTCTAAGGCGGTAATCAACTTTTTTAAATCTCACAAAGAGGATATTAAACGAAATAAAATTATTTTACAAAAAAACATAGAAAAAGATATTGAGACCTTAAATAAAAGTATACCACAAGGTTCAGTAGATAAAGCACTAGATAGTTATGTAAATACGTTAGTAAACACTGTAAATGATTTTTCTAAAAAAGATGGTAAACATTAATATCATTAAAATAAAAAAATAAAAGGAGCATAAATTTGAGAAATACAGATTCAAAATTAAACTGTAATAATTCAATTAATCTGGCTGATATTGTATGCAGAGAATATAAAAAAGCTTTTGCTAAAATATTAGATGATGTTCCTGAATACATAACAGATGATTCTCTAATACAAAAATTTTTGTCTTTGTATAATACTATAATTAGTAATCAAAATGAAAATTACATTAATTTAGATAGTGCTTTAAGATCTATAGATTCTGAGCAATTGAATATAAGCAAAAATGAAAAAAGTAAGTTTAAATTTATAGATAGCTGCGTAAATATGTATTTCCCTGTCTACATAGACACAGTTTTCTCAAAAGAGGCTAAAGATTATTTGCGTGTTTATATATCTTTATTTACGTTTCATGATACATTTTATACTATTAATCATTTAATAGTAAATCATATATACAAACATGTTGTTTATCATTTAAAAGAAAAGCAAGAACAAGAAGTAAATTTTGATAGGGTTTTTGATGATTTGGTTTTTACATTACGAGACGAAATCCCAGTAGATAATTTAATAATATATTTAAGAGATTTAATTGATTGGTTAACTGCTCTTGGTTTAAAAAACTCTAATAGCAAGTTATTTATTTTAGTTACTAATTTATTAGACTTAATGAGAGAATATTCTAAAAGACTAGATTCTGAATTGGAAGACATAGTATCTTTGGATAACCTTATTGATGAAAATGCTAGTAAAGAAATTACAATTAAAAAAGATATTTTAGCAGCTTGTCATTTTTTTATCATAACTTTTTTTCTTTATATTGTATTTAATTACTTATTTAATTTAATTCTTTTTATTCACCATCATTTTGTATTTATTAATAATTATATTTCATTTATAGGTAGTGCGTTAGAAAACTATTTTAAATTAATAAAAACTATTCCGTCTAATAACTTACAACAGGAAATATTTGTTTATCTAACTGGAGAATCTTTAGGTAATTATTTAAAAATAGCTTTATTATATCAATTAAAAAATATTGGATTAAAGCAATATATAGGTAGTGATTTTTTCAAATTTGTAAATGGTGTTGAGTTAATATTTTTACTTTATTATATTTTAAATGAAATAATAATTAATGCACAATATATTAATATTTTTAATTATCTTAATAAATATTATACAAACTTATATACAAATCTTTTGGACTCACTAATTGATGCTAATAAATTTAAAGAATTTACTAGGTATTTAAATTCAGAAAAGTATAATTTATTTTCAGCTATTTTTACTAATAACCATGATATTTTAAATCTTATAAAGAGTCTAAATTCAAAGAGATTAAATCTTTTGATATTTAGTCATAAACTTCTGAATTTAAATAATTGGGAATATAAAGATGACATAAAACAACATTTAATAGAGCTTATAAGTAAATCAGTGGAAGCAGATTGGTATGATTATTGGAAAAATCATGGTAGTAATACTTTTTTAAATCTATTTAAACATATTCATTCTATTACATCAAATATAATAAAAACAGAAAATATATCTATTGAACTAAATGTTGATGTATTAGATGGTACCCTACCCTTATATACTAAACATGTACGTTTTATATGTCAGAAATATTATAGGTATATAAACAAACAAAGAAATAAAGATTGTTTAATAGATGAATTCTTTTTATGTATTTTAGAGTTATTGGGTTTGTTTGATAACCGATTTAAAGAATTATTTAATGTATTTACCATGGCAGAATAAATTTTAATAAATAGAATTTAAAATAGAGTTTAAGAGGTATACTTATGTTAAATTATTTAACGAGAACTTTTGGCGATTATATGATGGAAAACATAGAGTTTATTGAAAAGATTTCTGAATTAACTAATAAAATGAATTATTTTATTCAGCATCATGAAAAAATATTATCAAATCTTAAAGAGGAGTATAAAAATAATCATAACCATGGAAACTTAATAAATAAGTTTATACCTATAGATCAGTTTAATGATTATTTAAAAATGAGTTTAATACGTTACAAAACTAATCTTTTTCACGAATATATAGTGTTAAAAAGGAAATATCACTTATCAGATGAACAATTATTAAATTATTTAATAAGTCTAAGAAAACAAACTGTTAATACTACTGGTAAAGGTGGTTACAAGTTTTCGAAAATTTTACAAAAGATAAATACTAGTATAAATGACTTAGCAAGTATATTACAAACACAATATAATATACAAAATGTAAAAGTTTATAACATTTTTGAAAATATGGGGAAATTGTCTATTGATATTTTATTGCCAGTCTTTGAAGAGATTTATACACAATTAGAAAACATACAGAATATGAATGCACGAAATCAATTAACTAATAATTATGGGATTAATTTAAATAACCAGGATATAAGTTTATAAGTTAGTGAATATAAAGATAACGATGAATACAAAGGATAAAAGTAGATATAAAGTAAAAACAGGGGGTAAATGTGAAGCTAGTAATATCTATAATATTTAGTGGAATAGCTTATATAATAGGACAGAAATTTTTCCATTTAAATGGAACTTTATTATATATAGTATCAGGTATATTTTTTATTTTACCTTTATTTCTTACTACTGATTCAGATGACAGTGAGAAAAAGTCAGATCCATCATCGGTAGATGTAAATGATTTAGACTTTGATAAAATAGTTGAAATTTCAAAGGAAGGTGAATCTGATTATATAAAAGCAAAGCAAAAAGCAATTACTATTTTACATAAATTTGGGATTAAAAAACTATATAAGAAAGATAAAGAAGGAAATGATATCGTAGAAAATTTATTTCCTGAAGATGCTGAACGTATTTCAGACGAGGATATTATTTATGAATTTAGTAAATTAGCAGATATAAGAACAAGATTTAATTATGATTGGACTTATCCGGAGGGCAATGCAGCTGAAAGCAGAAGGCAGTCTAAAATTGATGGAATCATATTTTTATTAGCTTATTGTCCAGAGTATGTAAAACACGTAGTTTCACATGAAGAATTCATAGAAATGTGGAAATCAGAACGTCTCAGGAAAATAGCTTTATATGAGTTTATCAAATCTCATGACTTGTCTACAATTTGGGATAAATTAAAAGGTAAATTTGATGATTATCTAATAGAAATCAATGATGGTTCCAGAAGTGATAAATTTGTAGATTTCGAAGAGTTTTTTAAAGTTTTTTATGATGTTTATGCATCTTATTTAAAAGATAAATTTGGTATTGAAGTTACTAATCCATTTCAATTATTGCAAATGTTAGCTACTCATATTGGTTATTTTAACGAATTTCAAATGTTTGGCGAATCAGAAATGTTACAAATACAAGGAAAATCTAAAGTGCTAATACCTATTAGAAATATGAATAAAAACAATTAAAACAAAAAGAGTTAGTTATGACTATAAACGGACTATCGTATTATGTAACTTTGTTTATGATTGTATTAATTGTGGTACCAATAGTTATTTATAGTTTAAAAAAATTTGCTTATAAAAAGAAATATATGTTAAATATTAATAATAATTTAACTAAACAAATATTAGAAAATGTACTTGATGATAATTATAAAAAAGAATTCATAGAGTATGCAAAGGATATCAAAAAATTTATACAGTTAATGGCTGAAATGAAGAAATATATTGGTAATTCAGTTTATACTGAATATTTTGAAGAACTCTACTTATTTTTTATTTATATTTTTTATAAAAAAAATGTAGAAAAGGACATTATAATCCTAACACAAGATAATAAGCATGAAGAAAAATATTATTATGTGTTTAATTTTTTGGTGTATGCATATAAAGAATATCAAATAAATATTAAAAAACAGAATACACCTAAAGGTTTTAGTTTGTTGTTTTTTAAATTATTAGAGCAAATATGGAGCCAGTATTTTAAAAATTTAAACAAATTAGAACGGTTTAATAGTTTTTTTTAAGCATCTAAATTTTAAACACTTTATTTAACTATAAATTTTAGTTGACATTTAATAAGAATATTTGTATAATAATTACAGAAAATAAGATTTTAGGGGGATTTAATGAATTATCTTTCTTTGAATCTTAATAGATTAGTTGCGATTATAATATATAAAAACAGTAAAAATATATTAAAAAAATATGGTTTACCTTTCCTAAATTTAAAAGTGCATCCATCATATCAATTTTTTATTTATGCATTATCACTTTTATATAAGAATGTTTCTGAAAAAATAGAAATTGAAAAGTTCAAAATAACTATGATGGATCTTATAAATTATTTAAAATCTAATCCTGATATATTATTAAAAAGTAAATATTTTAATTATTTTAGACAAATACATAATATAACAGATATAAATGAATTTTTAGAAAGTGTTATTCCTTATTTTGATATTTATATTAAACAAATAGAAGAAGAATACAAATTAATTATCAATAAAGAAATAGATATTGATGAATTTATTAAAGTTATAGAAGAATATTTAGAACAGGAACAAATAAAAAAAGCTTTAGAACAAATTAATAATGAAATTGTCAAACCTGTACCAGATCAAGAAAAAATACGAAAGCTTTTAAATGAAGTAAGTTTATTACATAAACAAGTATTTAAAATTAATATTAATTCTTTCGAATTAAGTAAAATTAATGAAAAGGATTTGGTTTTTTCTAATGATCTATTTGATAGTAAAACAAGGATCCCTACAAATTTTGAAGTAGCTGATAGGTTATTTGGTGGTGGAGTAACCAGGAGTTCATTAACAACCATTGTAGCTCCAACTGGTACAGGTAAAACTACTACCCTATCAAATATTGCAGCTAAAGCTTTCGCTAGTGGTAAAACAGTAGTTTTTTTTACATTAGAAGAAGAATATAATGATATTTTGTTATATATTACCCAAATTATTAATCAAAAAACAGAATATGAAATAAGAGAAAACCCTCAAGGTTATTTAAAAAAATTAAAAGAAATACAGATAAAATACGGAAATGACTTAATAATTCATGAAGCTATTAATAAAGGTGCGAGAAAATCTCAATTTACAGTTGAAGATATTATGGAATTTATCGAAGAATATAATAATATCCATGAAGAACACCCTATTGAGTTTATTATCATCGATTATATAGGTGCGTTAGCAGAGTTATCTGGTGGTTCTAATATTTACAGTAATGTAGGTGATATAGCTAGAGGTTTGAAAAGGATGGCTAAATATTTCAGAACACCTGTAATAACAGCTCACCAGACTAACAAAGGTGTATGGAAAACAGGTAAAACTGAGTTAGATTCAGTAGCTGATAGTTCAATTATAATTATGCGTAGTGATTTTGTTTTATTGTTATCACAGTCTCCTGAAGATTATGAACAGAATTTAATGAGATATAAATCAGGTAAAGTTAGACATGGTAAGAAGAATAAGGAGTGTATTGCTTATATAGATTATTACACTAAAACAATTGAATTTAAGGAAGAGCTTACTATTGAAGACAAAACAGTAGAAGAGTACAGCTTAAAACAAACTCAAGAAACTCAAGAATTAGATCAAAATCTTTCGGAAGAAGAAATTAAAATAAAAGAAGAACAAATAAAAAATAATGTTACTAAAAAAAGGCGTGGTAGACCAAAGAAAAATAAAGTTGAAACAGAAGTTCCTCATGATTTATATACTACAATAAATTTATTACCAGAATCTGAAATAAACATACAAGATAATAACTCAAATTTAAATAATATAACCGAAAATACGAATATTAATATGATTAAAAATAATGAAGAAGAGTCAAATATAAATAGTAACGAAGAATTAGAAATTAGTAATAATGATAATGATAATAATGATGATATGTTTAAGATTAAGGTAGTAGAACAAGATAATAATAAAGCTAATAGCGATGGTATAGATGAAGTTGAAATAACTGATATATTTGACTCTTTTTAATAGTTAGATGTTTTTACATAAATAATAAAAATATATTTGTTATAAATATTATACAGAACATAATTACTATCACTAAGTTAAGGAGGTTTATAAAATGTATAAATCTGGTTATTACTATGAAGAATTAATATATGAAGCATTTGAGGTTAATGATATAACATTGAGTGATGTTGAAATAAATAATGATACACTATGTCAATATGCTATTGGCAGGATTCAAATTACAAACAAGCAGTTAGTGAAAAACAAAGAGTTAAAGCAACTTTTATATACTAACATAGAAAATTATATTGACGATAATTTTACAAGTCTTTGCGATATAGATGTATCTATTATTGGTAGTTTAATTGAAATAGAAATAACTATGAATTTAGAAACAAAATCAAGTTATTACGTTGAGTGCTCAGAAGTAGTAAAAAATATATTAAATATTATAGATACTACAATACAGCAGTATGAAACACAAGACGTGTCATATACAATCAGCCATCCATCAAATGAATATTTCCAAAAAAATGATGGAATGGTAATAACTCTATAGTATTTACAAAATCCAAAAAATTACAGGGGGTAATAATATGAGAAGCAATGTTATTGACTCAAAAAAAGATGTTTTGTCTCCAGATGAATATTTACTAAACAGAGTTGCATTTTGGGAATATATTAATAAGCATGTAAATGAGTATTATTCGTTATTACATAAGAAATTAGATCTTGGCAGTACTACAGATTCTTTATTTGAAGGTATATTTCAAAAAAGAAATAAAAAAGATTATTATAAATCTTTTTTAGACGTTTTTCACACAGTAGCTTTCAAAGTAGCATCAGCAAAATTTGTTAAATATCATAATTTAAATAATTATGTAACGGATATTAATTTTATAAAAAAATATGTAACTTACTTCAACTTAATGGCTCAGGGTATTTTTATGCCTAATTCTCCGTTATTAGTAAATGCTGATAGTAATAATATGTGTTATTCTGCGTGTTTTGTACTTGATATAGATGACAGCATGGAAAGTATTTTTGAAACGCTAAAAAATACTGCTTTAATACATAAATCAGGTGGTGGTACTGGATTTAACTTTTCAAAATTACGTCAAAAAGGTGCTCTGGTTTCAAGTACAAAAGGTGAATCAAGTGGTGCATTGTCTTTCATGCAAATTTACAATAGTGCAACAGAGCATGTAAAACAAGGTGGAGTTAGACGTGGTGCTAACATGGGTATCTTAAATGTAGATCATCCTGATATTGAAGAATTTATTAAAATTAAAAGAGACAATAAAACCTTAACTAATTTCAATATTTCTGTAGGTATTACAAATAAATTTTTAGAAGCTATTAAGAACGATGAAGAATGGGAACTAAAAGAACCTAATACTGGTAAAGTTATTAAAAAAGTTAGGGCTAAACAATTATTTGATGAAATAGTTAAATCAGCATGGATATGTGGAGACCCAGGATTATTGAATATTGATACTATAAATAAATACAATTATTTAAAATATATTAAAGGCAATATAACAGCAACTAATCCATGTGGCGAACAACCACTTTTTCCTAATGAAGCTTGCAACTTAGGATCTATTAACTTAGCTAAATTTGTTAAATCTGATGCTCATAATAATGCTTATTTTGATATAGATGCTTTTGCTAAAGTAGTGGAAGATTGCACTCATTTTTTGGATGATGTAATTGATATTAATAACTATCCTCTACCTCAAATTACTGAAGCTGTAGAAGAAACAAGGAAGATAGGTTTAGGTGTAATGGGTTTTGCTGATGCTCTTATTAAAATGGGTATATCATATGATAGTAATGAAGCACTTACAATGATAGATTCAGTTGGTTCTGTATTAAAAGAAAAAACAGAAGAAGCAAGCATAAAATATGGCGAACAATACGGTGTATTTCCTTTAGCAGATAAATTATTAGAAAAAGTAAAAAAATTATACAAAGAAAATAAAATAAGCAGAAAAGAATATACATATATTAAAGATAAATATATAAAAAGAAGAAATGCTTCACTTACATGTATAGCTCCAACAGGAACAATTTCTTTAATAGCTGGATGTTCTTCAGGTATAGAGCCCCTATTCTCTTTAGGTTATATAAGAGAGGATTCGTTTGGAACAAGAATTGTATGGAATGATTCTGTAAAGCATTTTGTTGATAAAAATAATATACCAGAATATGTTAAAACAGCTATGGATATTTCACCTGATTGGCATCTTAAAATTCAAAGCAAATGGCAAGAATATGTTGAATCAGCTGTAAGTAAGACTATTAATTTACCTGAAACTGCTACAGAAGAGGATATTGCAAATATCTATTTAAAAGCCATGGAACTAAACTGTAAAGGAATTACTGTTTATCGTGATAAAAGTAAAGGTGTACAAGTATTAAACACTATAGATATAGATTTATTTACAAAGAAATTTAATTATGATGAGAAGGCTTATTTAGAATATTATAAATCCCAAAAGAATAAAACAACAGTTATTGAACAACCAAAAAAACATACATCTTCGGAAATTAGTCAAGAAAATACAAATACTGAAGTTCAAATACCAAACGTTTTAATAAAAAAAGAACGTCCACAAATACTATTTGGATTAACAAGAGAAATTAAAATTGGTCCTTCTAAAGTATTAATTACTATTAATTATGATAATAAAGGTAATCCTTTTGAATGTATAATTACTACAGGTAAATCAGGTAGTAATACATCAGCACAAGCAGAAGCTTTAGGAAGGTTAATATCTCAGTGGTTACGAGTAGGATTAAGTCCAGAATCAATTATAGATTCTTTATCTGGAATTTCTGGTCAGACACCAACCTATAATTACATATTAGAAGATGATCAATCTAAAATGATTAAATCATTACCAGATGCAATTGGATATGTATTAAGTTTACATAAAAGATACAAGGATTTCTTTAAACATGTATATGAATATGCAAAACCAATAGTTGATATTAAATTTAATCAACCAGAAAAAATTATTCAGTTTACAAATGGCAATGGAACAAACGGTCCAGAAAATAATGAAAATTATAAGTTTAATGAATATGAATCAGATATTTTAGAAGAATGCGATAATTGTGGTAGTACTAATATTGAAAAATCTGGGATCAGAGGTTGCTATACCTGTAAAGATTGTGGGTATAGCAAATGTAGCTAAATCATATAAAAACAAAGTTTGCAAATTGTTTCTTTAATGATTGATTTTTTCTAACCCCCTGATGATAGCCTACCTTTGTCAGGTAGGCTTTTTATTATAAAGCCCTCATTTGCTTTCTAACGCATTTTTTTAATTTGTCTAATAGGAAAAATAGGGTAGCATAAAAAATCGCTCAGAATCGAAACTATAGCTTCTGAGAGAGTTCTACTGATTATTTTTAAAATCTTCTTTATACAAATTAAAATCATTCACTGGGAAAATATTCTTATTGTATTAATTGTTTTATTCATACTGCACCTCCTTACTTTATTTTACTCTATACAAATTTTAAATATCTGTTTTTTAATTTTATTATTATTCATATATTTTTATTTTTGTTTTTATTTTCTTATTTTTCATATAATATACTGTATTTTTAAGTAAAAACACTTATAATATATTGATATATTTAATATTTTTTAATACAACTTTATAATATAAATTAATATATTTTTACTTATTTTAATTTAATTAGAAAAAGTGTCCACTTCCACTGTGGAAGTAACCAATATGATAGTTAAAATTTCTTTTATTAATAAAAAATTATACGATTTTTTAAAGTGTCCACTTAATAATCATATTTTAGTAACTATATTTTAAGATAATTTAAGAGAATTTTATTTTGAGAATAATTTCTCTTTTAAACGATTTAATTTATATTCTATTTGTTTAATAATTTCTTCAGCTTTATTTTTATCTTTAACAATTAAATCATCTTTTAATAGTTCATCAAAGTTAGTATCAATTTTTTTAAGTTTGTTATAAATTCTAATTCTTTTCTTTTTAGCTGGTTCTTCTTTATTTATATTTGAATCTAATTTATTTAAAAATGTATTTAAATTTGTCGAGTTTAATTTACCTTCAGCTATTAATTTAAAAATATTAGTTATTTCAGGATGATTTTTATATTTATAAAGTATATCAAAAACTCTTACAGGAAATTTAGAACTATTTTTAACTAATTCAATACAATCTTCAGGAAAAGCAAATAATAACACATAACGATATATTTGACGTAAATTTATTGAATAATTTGTGTCCACTTCCACTGTGGAAGTAGAGTTATTATTTTTGGAAAATAATTTATTTGATAACAATTTAATTAGCTCATCAATAGTGTCCACTTTAAACATTTTTTCAGCTAAAGTTTTTAATCCTAATGCTTTTTCAAATGTGGTTAAATCTTCTCTTTGTAAATTTTCTATTAATTGAATTTCTAATATGTCAGATTCCGTTAAATCTTCAAAAATTACAGCTGGTATAAATTCATATCTACATTCTTTAGCTGCGGTTACTCTTCTTTCTCCACTTACAAGTTCGTATTCTCCATTCTCAACGCTTTTTACTACAATTATAGGTTGTAATACCCCTCTTCTTCTAATACTCTCTACAAGCTCTCTATAGCTTTCAGAGTCTGTATCTATTTTTTGTCTTACTTGTGGTTTTATATTTATCTTAGCTATAGGTATATCATCTTGAAAATATTTTTTATCTTCAAAGGTAATTCTATAATTAGCATCTTTTGATAACAAACCAGAAGCTGTATTTTTTTTAAATAAAGATTTATCTTTCAGCAAATCTTCATATTTTTTCTTCTTACTCATTTTAACTGACCTGCCCTACTCTATTTTTATTACTATTTTTTATTTTAGTTAATAATTCATCAGTAAAAAGATTTAATTCCTGGATTATTTTTTCGTTTTGAGAATACATTTCACCAATATATTTTTTAAAAGATAGCGATTCTCTTATTTTGGTTGATCTACTAATTTGGGATTGAAATACTTTATTAGCATAGCCTTCTCTTAATGCTGTTTTTAAATGTTTATCTATTAAAGTTCTATTATCTACGAGTGTTGGTATAATTCCTACAAATGAAAGATTTTTATTATAAAATCTATGAATTTCATTATATAAGGATAATATGTCATCAATACCCTGGATAGAATCTCTATCTAAGGTAGTTGGAATAATAAAATGAGTGGATATGGATAAAGCCAGTATAGTTAAAAATTCAACACTAGGTGGTAAATCAATAATTACAGCATCATAATCCTTAAAAAATATAGACGTAATTTCTTTAATTCTGAAAATAATATTTGTGTTATTTTGCATTTTTAATTTTACTTTGCTTAAAGTTAAGTTAGAACCGATAACACTAATAATGTCTTTTTTAAAAGGGTATTTTATAATTATTTCATCCAATAATTGTAAAGCTGTTATCATCATATCTTTTGTAAATTCATGTTCATTTACATAATTTAAAAATTCAGATACTGATAGTTTACTTTTCACTTCTTCGTCATCAATAAACTTTTCAGATAAATTAGCTTGAGGATCAAGATCTATTATTAGTATATTTTTATAACCTCTCTCTAATAATAAAAATGGTAATTCAAAACATAAAGTTGTCTTCCCTACCCCACCCTTATGTGACGCTACTGAAAGTACAAATTTTTCCATCCTGATCCTCTCTTTTTATTTAATTATATACATTATTTATTAATTTATTATAAAGTTTGATAGTTTCTTCGTCTTGTTGTTTTTCTATTATTTTTTCAATATTTTTTCTGGCTCTCCAGATTGTGGTTATATCTGTATTGAAAACTTGAGCTAACTGTTTCTGTTTATAAAAATATTTTTCCATTAGTATATAAAAAATTAGATCTCTTATTTTCTTTAGTTCTGGATTAATTCGCTTTGTTGAAAATAATCTTTCATAAGTATAAGGTAAGCCATTTAATAATTTTTCTATAATTAATTTTAGACTTTTTTCTTCAACATGTCTGTTAACTATAATATCATCAATTTCAAAGTTAGAGTAATCTTTTATTGATTGAATTAAAGCTTCTTTAAGACTTATTTTTTCATTTAAAATACGAAAACCAACTTTATTAACTATACCATTTAGATATCTAAAATCACTAGAAACTTCAGATATAAAAATATCTATTAGTCTATTTTCTTCTTCTGTTAATCTATAGTCTTTATTTAAATATTTACTTGATAATCTACTCCAGAAAAATCTTTTTTTTGCCATAAAGGTTGGTTTTACAATTTCTAATACCATTCCACTTAAAAGTCTTGATACAAAACTTGCATGGAGTTTGTATTTTATTGTAGTTCCATCTCTTACTGGAATATATAAGTTTAAGGTTTGAATATCAGTATTATTTTGAATAAGTGTTTCATAGTATTCTTTTACAGTATCATTAACTATATCAAAAATATAATCTTCAGGGTGTCTATCAGTTGTAAGTAGTGTCCATTTCTGTCTGTTAATTCGTTCATTTAATATATTGTTATAAAAACTAATAAATCCTTCATTTGCTTTTTTTAAAGCAAAATGTAAGTCGTCTATAATTAGCATATCAGCTTCAATTTGTTGTTCTCTAAATATGTATGTTTCTTTTTTACGAAATGCATCCATTACTTCGCTAAAAAAGATTTCTCCTGTATAAAAATTTACTACTCCTTCATAATGTTGTTTCATTTCATTTATCATTGCATGTAATAAATGAGATTTACCTAAACCAGTAGGACCATATAATAAAACTGTTAGTCCATCTCGTAGTTTGTTTTCGGCAATATTTTTAATATAGTGATATGCTAATTCATTACTAGTATCTACGATAAAATTATCAAATGTATATTGAGGGGTTCCCTTTATACCATTTATGATTAAAGTATTTTTAGGCTCTAATATTTGTTCATAGGAAATTTGTTGTTCAATTTGAAAGTTTATTTTTTCAATATTAAATGCTTGTTTAATTCTATTTAAGATAAATTCTATTATATCGATAATTCTTTTTTTCTTTTCAGTGTCATTATTTAGTTTTTTATATATTGTTGGATTTATATGTAGTATAAGATTATAGATTTCTTCATTGTTTTCTTGTTTATATATGCAATCAATTTTAATGTTAGCTAAAGCAGAAATATCCATAATACTGAAATTATTTTTATTTCTTTCATCATTTAGAGGATCTGCGAGTTTTGTTATATATTTTTGAAATAAAGCTTCTATTCCTTCGCATTTTATTTTGATAATTTCAGGTATTTCAGGTGTATTTTCTATATTTTCATTCATAGCTATACCTGTTATATGTTATTTTAGTAAAGTATAGCATAAAAATTCTAAAAAACAAGTTTTTTATGCAATATATAATTTTGCATATAGTTTGTATGCAATTGCATAAGGTTGATTAATATAATAATGCAATATATTTTATTGCATTAACTAAAATATGCAGTATATATGCAAAAGGTGTGAAATAATTATTTAAATTTTTAAATTGTATTTGTTAATTTTTATTAAATTCAGAGTAGTTAAATTATAAGCAAATGCAATATAATTTATTGCATTTAAAGATATTATCGAATAAATGCAATAGTTAACTTCATATATTTTTATTGCATAGATTATTTTTTGTTTGCAGTTGATATTGATTATACTGTATATGCAATAAATAATCTTGCATTTATATCTATATGCAATTTATTTTTTTGCATTTAGATTTTTCTATAAGTATATGCAAATATTTTTTGTTTTGTATCTATTTGCATTTTAATTACTTAAGAGATTTATTATAAAATTTTATGTAATTAAGTTTGTATATATAGTGTCTATGTTATACATATATTGTCAAATACAATGTTTTTATTTGCATTAATAATATTTTTAAAGCAAATGCAATATTATTTTTGCACTGTTTTGAATGTTGTTTAATTGTTTTTGTTTTATTGTATTTTGTTTTTTAAACACAATAATATTATATTGCTGTGTATATGTGGATAAGTTTGCTTGTTTTTCTTTTTTATTAAGTAATTATTTCCTTTTTAGATCTATTGCATATATATTTTTTATATTGCATATATTTTTGCGTTTATTGCATATGGAAATAAAAAGTATTAAATGCAATAAGTATGAAATTCTTTTATGTAGTTTTGTACATAATATATGCAATGTTTTATTTACTATATGCAAATAATATAATAGTTATGCAATATAATTTTTCCTTGTTTGTGGAAAATTATCCGTGAATATATATGTTTATTCATCTATGAATAGATACTTCTTATGCATTCTTAGGTATGTTATAGCTTATTAATTATATTTATAAATAAAAATAACTTGACTTATTTAGTAATCAAATTTTCTTATTCACACGTAAATATGTGAATAAATAAAAAAATAAGAGTGTAATTTTAGGTTTTTGTTTTAAAATTATTTTAAAAAATAACTAAAGCCAATCTTTTAGCTTAGTTGTTATTTCATTAATAATATTATAATTGTAATTAATTAATATTTATAAGTAGATAATTAATAATTGATTAATTATTGACATTTAATGAAGTCTTATTAATAATTAGATATGGATAGATTGAAAGTTTCAACTTTATTTATTTACAATCTAGGGTTTAAATCTGGTGATAATAGGGAAGTTTTTGTTAAGTCGATTAATGCTTATAAATTACTGTTATGTTTGATTGATAATTATTTCAATAGTATTGATAATAGTGATAAATTGCCTAAAACCACATTATTGAATAGATATAAATTTAAAAAGGAATCTTTACGTTATCTAAAAAACTATCAAAGGCCATTAGAACACATTAGATTAGATTATAAAGACAATAGTAAAAAGATTTTTTACGGTATTTTTATAAGAAAGGATTATATTCTTTATTATGTTAACAAAAAGATCCATGAGATTGTAACTAAATATAATTATAATATCGAAATACCTGTTTTAGTTCTTAATTCATTTAAAAGCTTTTATAGCTTTAGATTCTATTTACTGACAAAAGTTATATTTAAGAATAGGGCAGTTATAAAGTACAAATTATCTACTTTAAGAAAGCTTTTAACATTAGATAATTCGGTTTTTTTAAACAACAGGAATTTCTGTAGATTTATTATAGAAAAAAGTATCAATGAAATTAATCAAACTGATTTATTAAGTCATAAAATTAATTATAAATATGAGCGTAATAAATATAGAAAAGTGGAATATATTATTTTATATAAATCTAAAAAATAATTGATAAATTATAATTTATTGCTGTTGTTAGAAATTTTGTTTCACGTGAAACAGTGTTATATTTTGTAGGTTAAATTATTATAAATATAAATTAAGTGAGAGATTTTGTATTTCTATATAAACCTATATGTTATTATTTTTAGAATGTTAATTATTAATCACAAACTAAATAAAGTTATAATAATAACAATTAAATTATCAATCAATAAATAAAGATTATTTTTATAAAAATTATAAAAAAAATTATCATTTTTTGATACGATTAGTTATATAATATTATAGGTTAGTGTATAACAAAAATATAATTTTTAAAGAGGTTATATGGTTATAAATACAACTGTGGATAAACCTATTACTGATTTAGATCATATATATTTTAATTTTATTTCTGATATTCCTTATTTCTATTTAATAGAAAATTATAATTTATTTAAAAATTTTGTTTATGAAATTTATCCTATTAAGAATACTGCTACGAACTATAACAGTTTATGTGTTTTAAAATATCAAAACAATTATGATTATTTTGTTCATTTTAACGAAATATTTGATAAAGTTTTATTAGAAACAAAAAATTATAGTATATTTTTAACTCCAGTAGTTATAAATAATACTGACTATTATTTAAATTTACTTAATAATGTACAAGCATCTAATAATTGGCATTACATTAGAAGTATATTACAATATAATTTAATACGTTCGTTGTATATGACAAAAGATATGATTTTAAACAAACAATATATTTATAAATTAAATTTTTCAGAAGATATGTTGTTAAAAAACTTAGATGTAATAGGTATAGAATTTTTATCATCTTTAGATATTCCTAATAATTACAAAGGTCAATTTTTCAAAGATATACGTGAAATAGGTAACTCAATTCTATTTGATTTTGATAGAAAAGTAACTAAGTTAGTTGCGAGCTATCTTTTTGAGAATTTAGATAACTTGATTAATCAATGTCCTGGTCTTAAGTATTTGCATATTAATATATTTCCTAGAAATTTTTTAGCAAAAAATATAAACATTATTTCTAATTTGTTAGCTTATGTTATAGATTTTATAGAACGGAAAAAATCTAATTTAAAATTGGTTTTAGAATTTGTTGAATACGAAACAATTAATAATCAAATAATTAAAGAAGTGTCAAATCTAAGAAAAGATTTGGATTTCTTAATTGCTTTAGATGATTTTGGAAATGGTTTTTTTAATTATAATATTATAAATGATCTTAAACCTGATATAATTAAAATAGATAAGCATTTAGTTCAATCTTTAACTTTAGATCATAATAATTTATATTTAAAAAGTCTTTTTAATCATTTTTGTCAATTAGCACAGTCTACTAAAGCCAAATTAATTTTTGAAGGTATAGAAAATCAAGAAATGATGGATAATTTACTTTTGATTAATAAAAACTATAATATTGATACTTATTTTCAAGGATATTATTACCATTATCCAGAAAAAATATTTCAAAAATATATTAAATAAAAATTTTATCTAAAATTGATATGAAATAATTATGTGATATTTGTTCCAAGGAAATAGTTTCTTTTTCAAAGATATATTTTAGTTTTTCATATATAAGTATATTCGTACAAAAATAAATAATTTGTTTGTTGTTTTGTAATGCTAGACTGGCATTTAAAAAATCCAAATATGTTAGAGTAGGTCTGATTTTTGCAAAAGTTTCTGATATTGTTATTTTATTATCTGAAATTAAAAATGCTTCTTGGTCATTTATATAGTAAATTATTTTATTATCTTTAAAATCAAAATAATTTATATTGTTTAAATTAGGTAAAAGAACTTGTAAATTATAAGATTCATTAATAAAATCTAATGTACTTTTTAGTTGTTCAACTAATTGATTATTCAATAAAACTTTTTGAAATATATCTGAATATATTTTACTTAAAAAATCTTTGGTTTGTTTATCTATAAAAGGCAGTTCAAAGAAAGCGTTTTTATGTTTAATTGTTATTATTACTGGACTAAAAAAATTTGGAAAAAAGTGTTCCATACTATAACTATAAACATAGTAAGGAATATTTTCCAACATGTAATTTAGATTTTTTTCTATCAGTATTGGTCTTTCTATTAAATCATTTAAAGAATAATTGTTGTAAAAGTAAAGTAGTAAGAATGTATTTGTTATATCTATAAAATAAGTTTGTTTACCAGAAATAACATTAAATCTATACTGTAAATTATTATGTAAAATATTATGGAAATTTTCATTATTTTCCAGGAATTCTAAATATGTTTCATAAGAGTTCTTAGTAGTAATATTTTCAAAAAAAACTTTCCAAATTTTAGAAGTATTATTTTTTATAAAGTTTAAATAAATATCAGATTTATATTCTTTTATAGTAAGTAATTGATCAATATTTAACAATAATCGGTTTAGCTTTTCATATAAATTTATTATGTTTGTATTCATCTTTTAAACTATAATATTATTTCTTTTATTTTAATATAACAAATTAATTATCAGGTTTTAAAAATTATATATAGACTAATACCTGTTGTTAACAACCCAACAATTATTAATCCTAACTCGATTTTTTTAGATAATACAGAATTATGTACAAAACTAATATTTCTACGTTTTATTAAGCAAGGGATACCTAATGGAGTTAACATATCTAAAGTTATATGTAATATTATTCCGAATATAAAGAAGAAAAGAATAGTATAAGTGTTGAAAAAATTTCTAACTAAATTACTATTGGTGTAAATATTGTAGACCAAATGATGCCCTAAAGAATCAATAGTTACAGAAAACAGTTTAAAAAACAAAGCAATACTAATAAAACCACTTGAAAGTACAAATAATGTTTTTCTTATTGTCCATTTTATTGTTGTTTTTAAGGAAAATCCTTTTATTGCGTATAAAAACATTAAAATTGATAAAAATCCAGCTGCTGAATAATTAATATGAATGTCTTTAATAAAAAAATTAGTAACAAACCAACGTTTATCTAAATAATATAATTTCCAATATAATTTATTTATAATAGGTAAATGAGTAAAGAAGTTATCTAAACTTTTTATTAAGTTACCTATAAAGTCAAATGAATTTAATAAAAAAGGAAAAAAGTTAAAAAAGCTTTTTGGGTATATGAAAAATATCAAAAATACAAAATACCAAAAAAATACGTGAGAAAATCTGTGAATACTGAAATAAGATTTTGTATTATCACTTAAACCATTAGAAACTTTTACATCTAAATCATCTAATATTCTAGAAGCTGTAGTAGATATAAGTGCAGGAAAAATACTTCCACTTAATAAATATGTTACACCAAAATTAACAAATGTATGTGTTCTTTTTTCCATAAACCACCTCTATTAATTTATTTTTTATTTATTATATTTAAAATTATATAGATTGTCAATCTTTTTTTAATAATATTTTAATTAAAATTTTTACTTATTTTATTTGTATTAATTTGATATATTATTATTATTAAGACATAATATAAGGTTAATAATATAATAATTAAATTGAACCTTATATTATTAAATTAAGCTATTTAAATAGTTTAACAATGTAAATTAATAACTTAATGGAGGTGTTAACTATGGAACAGAAGACATTTGAACCAAAAAAACCAGAGTCAAAAAATAGTGATCCTGTAGGTATGTTTCATATTATCAAAGAAATTGATAATAATGAAGTTGAACATCCTTATAAGTATATTGGTAAAGGATACGTAAATCTATCTTTTAAAATTGACTTCCTCCTCTCCCTAAAGGAAGAGGATTCCCATCTACGCTATCGATGGAAGCGGTAATCCCTCACGGTTTCCCGCTGGTTCCTGCTTCAGCGTATACTCTCTGGCATACTCCACAGGCGTGACTTCCCGCAAGCCCTGCGGTAGGGTTATAAGGTTTTCCTTCCTCATCGCTCTCATTAAAACATTTATCGCACCTACCAAATCAGCATTAGACGTAAAACCACACTTTTTGCATACAAATACCGCTTGGTTTTTGCGGTTTTCCTTATTAGTGTAATCACATAGAGGACAGGTTATAGAGGTGTTTTTAGCGTCAACTCTAACCAGTTTCCCCCCATTTCTCTGGAGTTTATACTCAAGCAGTTCAAAGAACCTACCCCACGCTCGAGAAAGAATGCTTCTGTTTAAGCCTGATTTAGCTTTTACATTACGTCCGGGGCTGTCTTTTGTGCCTTTTGCAGATTTGGTTAGGTTCTTAACCTTTAAATTCTCTACAGCCACAAAGCCGTGTTTTTTGGCTATGGCTGTTGTTATTTTATGTAGGTAATCGTTTCTCACATTTGCTATCTTAAGCCACATCTTTGCTATTTTTCTTTGGTGTTTTTTGTAATTATTAGAAAACGGTGTCTTATCTCCTTTTTTGGTAGGGTGTTGTTTTCTCGAGAGTTGCCTTTGGAGTTTGATTAGTTTTTTCTCATATTTACTTAAATCAAGAGGCTCGAAGTAACAACCGTTGGATAGTGTGATTATCTTTTTTACACCTACATCTATACCCACGGGGTTGGATAGATTTTCTTTAATTGATGTGTCTTTTTCGGTAACTACGCTTATATACCAGCCATCGGCGTATCTTTTAACTGTTACATTCTTTGGTTTGCCAACTATGTTTCTTGATTTATAAAACCTAACCCATCCTATTTTAGGTAAAAATATTCTATTGTTATTTATCTTAAAGCCTTGAGGATATCTAAAGCTGTCTGGCGATTTACCTTTCTTCCTGAAGTCTGGAAAAGATATACCATTGCCTTTGGTAAAAGCACTGTCTATGGCTTTGTATAAATCCTTTAAGGTTTGTTGTAGAATTTGAGAATGTGCTTCTTTTAAGAAAGCGTATTCTTCGGATTGTTTCCATAATTTAAGCATTCCCGCCATTTCGTTATAGGTAGGTATAGTAGCAGTATTTTTGTAATATTGTGGCAAGTGGATATTGATGATTTTATCTACCTTTTTTATATCAAGCTTTTGTTTTATTAAAGCAATAGCTTTATTCCATACAAACCTACAAGAGCCGGCAAATTGGGCGAACTTGTTTTCTAACTCTTCATTGGTCTTGAGTTTAAATTTAAAGGCTTGACATGTAATCATTGTTATATTATAGTATTGGTCTATGGAAAAGTCAAGTAAAATTAGAACTGGTAGGCATTGTGTTTTTCTTCTGCATGTGCATTTGGTCTTTGTAACTAAATACAGAAAGAGCGTATTTCAAAAGAAACACTTAGAAACCTTAAAGGAAATCTTCGCCAAAGTCTGTCAAGATTTTGAGGCAGAACTGATAGAATTAAATGGAGAAAGCGACCATGTCCATTTGCTTGTAAACTATCCGCCAAAGGTGGCAGTCTCAAAACTGGTAAATTCGCTAAAAGGTGTTTCTTCCAGAAAGCTAAAACAAATCCATCCTGAATTAAGGCAGTATTACTGGAAAAACGCTTTATGGTCTCCAAGCTATTTTGCAGGTTCCTGTGGTGGAGCTCCGCTTGAGGTTATCAAACAATATATTGAAACCCAGAAGACACCCACTACATCACCTACCTAAAAGAATGTGTCTTGTGGGTGGTGGAGGGATAAAACTGTTAAAAGTTATAATGTTTTAATAAGACTATATCCAGACAGAAATAATCCTGATAATTATTTAGTGTATACCAAAGTTCCTCTTTATAATAAAGAAACAGGTGGTTATGATTGGAAATTTTTAAAAACTGGGACTGCTGAATGGGTAACAAACGAATCAGGTAAAAAATATATGAAGTTTGATAATAAAGCCCGTATAGCTTATAACAATGGCGAAAAGATGGTTACATGGATGTATAATATGAAAGGTTTTGTTCATATTGATGAATCTAAACCAAGATTGTTAGCTCTTGCGACGTACACTAAAGGCAAAATTCGTTTAAATCCGGATTTTACTATTTTAACAAAAGTGGATACATCTAATAAAGAAAATGCAATTAATATTAATACTAAACAAGGTATACAGGTAAGAATACCTCTTTATATAGGTAAAATTAGGGTTTATTCAGAACAAGCTAAATCTTATGTTTTAACAAATGTAGCTATATTACAAAATAAAGAAGGTAAATATATTCCTTTGATTGAAGGTGATAATAATGTTTATACTATGCCTAAAGATGATATTTTTGCATTGGTTCAAACAGTTGGTGATGTAACTGTAACAAGTGTTATTCCAGAGAAAAAATTTGAGAAAGAACTTGATCAGCAACAATCACAGGTTCTTGATCAACCAGCTGATGAAACAGATGAATTAGTTGAAGATTCTGTAGATGAAGATTTAGGCGAAGAAATTCAAATTCAAAGTGATATTGACGATTCTATTGATGATGATTTTCAACCATTACCATTTTAAAACTACTTTAAAGTTTACTATTTAATATTAAATAGAATAGGGTAGGGAGCAGAGTTTTTCTGCTCTCTATTTTTGTTAATAGAAATATAATAAAACAGATAGAAGTTTAAATCATATGGAATTAAAGAAATTTCTTGATACGACAAAAATTTCTTTTATTTCTATTATGTTATTATTTCCTTCTGTATCAAATACTCATGCTTTTACTTCTAAAAAGAGTATAGATAAATTAAAACATCATAAGTCCTCTGAGAATAAAATAGAAATTAAAGAAAAATATAATAAAGAATTATATATGACACTATTAAGAAAATATAATAAGTTTGATAATTTAAATTACTTAATATATAAAGCAATATCAGAAAAATTTCATGAAAATTACGATCATACCTTTATTAATAAAGTGGCATCTATATTAACTTCCATAAGTTTTCATGAATCTAACTTAAATGAAAATTTAATTAATATTAATAGAATAAAGTTAAGAAAAACTTCTAATAAAAATTTTGTTTCGTATTTAAAAGGTTTAAAAATAGGTATAGAACATGGTCAAACTTATATTTCAAAGTTTCTCATTAAATATTCTGTACATTTTAATAATGGTAAAGTATTACATAAAAGAATTGTATTAGATTTTACAAGTACTCATTCAAAAAAACAAAGTTTAAAAAAAATTGATAGTTTAATACATTATTTTTCTAAGATCTCTAGTGGTACTAAAATATTTGTAAAAACAAATTATCCTATTGCTTTTAATTTTGATAATAAACAATATGCTAAAAGTTTTTTAAGTAAACTAATTAAATTTACAAAAAATATCGATATAGGTATGTTTCAAATTAATTATTTATATAATAAACGTTATTTAAATAAATATCATTATACAGTTTATGATTTATTATATAAACAAAAAGCTTTTGATGTTGCTTTTGATATATTTCATAAACATTTAGAAGCTACTGATTATAATATAAAAAAAGCAGTAGGTTATTATCACCATAGAAATCATAAGATTAACAGTAAATACGTAAAACGAGTTTTAGCAATAAAAGACTTATATAATTACATAAAGACTACAGTTTTAGCTTATAAAAAAATAGATAGAACTCATCAAAATACAGCTTTAATTAATAATAATGAGATTTCTTTATTGTAACAAATAGTTTTTAGTATAAGTTTTTTAGGGGTATATTATGACATTTGAAGAAGCATTAGAAAAAATAAAGCAAAGGCATTTTTTTGAAGATAAAAATATTTTGAAATTAAAGGGTAATTATTTAAATCTTACTATAGCTCACATACAAGCAAACAAAGGGTGGACTACCAATGATAAAGAAATTCTGTTGTTAGCAGATGATAATGGTTGGACCGTAGCCCATGAACAAGCAAAACATGGTTGGATAACAAATGATATAGAAATAATAACATTAAAAGATAAAAAAGAGGGGTGGACAGTAGCGCATTTGCAAGCACGATATGGTTGGAGAACAGATGATATAAAAATACTGAAACTTAAAACTAAATATGGTGACTCAGTAGCTCATGAACAAGCGGAAAGAGGGTGGATTCCAACTGATAAAAAAATTTTGAAAATGAAAAATAAGGATAATTGGACAGTAGCTCATTCTTTAGTATTAAATAATAAAATAATTCCTTGTAAAAAAGAATTTTTAGAACTTAAACTTTTTAAAAAGGATTATACTTTAGCTCATTTAATTGCGAATCATTCTGAATATATATTTAAGTATAAAAAAATATTAACTTTAAGCTATAAAGAAAAAACAAGTTATGATAAAAATACTGCTAAAGAATTTGATGTGTATGTAGGTCTATTAAAGTTTGAAAGATTAATCGGTCAACAGTCTGATAAAGTTACAGATGTTAAAATTATGAATAAATATTTAAGTAATGAAAAATATTTAAAGCTTATAGAAGAATTTAATAATAATATGAAAATAGAATATGATAATTATGCATTAAATAAAAATTATATTAACATGGTTAAATTTTATAAAAAATTAGATTTAGAAATTAAAAATAATATTTTAACAACCAAACTCTGTTAATTCTAAGATTTTTATTTTACCCTAAAAATTGCAACTTATATTAGCTATACTATTTTATATAAAGTAATACAAAAACTTTAAAGAGAGGTGCAATATGAAAGATTTAAATAACATAACAACATTAAGTTCGAAAATTGAAATAAAAACAACTGAACCAATTCAAATGAACATAAGGGATAACAGTTATGTAGACATGTATAATAAGATTAAAGATTATTTAGATAAAAACTTGTTTTTTATTTCTTCTGATACATTTGGCTCTGGTGATTCTTTTGAAGAAGTCATGGATGATGATGAATTTACATTTGAGTTAGTTACACATGTTATGAATAATATTAATAAAAATACTAAAGCAAATGTAATAGAATTTTTTGATGATATTGAAATGGATAAAACAGTAAGTTATTTTAAGACTAAAAATCAGTATAATGAGTTACTTTTTTACAAATTAATGAATTTTTCTGAATTAGAAAATATAGTTGTTAGTTTACCTGATGCTATTCATTTTGCTAGAATATTTACAGAACAACAAGATTGGAATAAAAATGAATATATAACATTAGCTGCAATGTTTATATATTTTACAAAATTATGTAAATTTCAATTAGTACATTTATTAAAAGAACATTTGAATGTTTCAGAGCAACAGTTAGATTTATTCATTTATGATAATCATGAGACAATTTCTCAGACTGCTTTTGCATCTGTTTTATATATACTTAAAGATGTATTTAATTATGTAGGAAATAATAATGTAATAGATAAACTTGAAACAAAAATAGTAGATTCGCTTAAAAAAATGAAAAGATTGAAGAAAAGAGATTTTGCGAATGATTCGTATGATAATATTACAAAAAATAAATTATTACAGCTTACAAATAACGATAATATTATAAGTAAATACGAGTCTTTTATAGTAAACTTAAGTAAACATAACATACAACTACCAGAATTAAAATTTTTATATCCTGATAATTTATCATTAATAAAAGATTTAGTTAATGATCTGTTTGATATTAACTCCGAACAAAATAAATTAGACGAACCTAATATATAAAATTAGTATTAAAGAAAATTAGCATTATGCATATGCATATGTTAATTAAAGAAAAGGGAACTGAATATTCCCTTTTCTTAGTTTCTTTTTCTTATAAAAATGTTGCTGAGACAATATAATTATTATGTTCGAGTTTATATTCTATTGGTTGTCCTGTCGATACTCTATTTGTAACGCTAATATTATTAATGTCTATTTTAATTAATTGTCCTGTATTAGTAATTAAAATACAATTATTAGTTTTTGAATTTTTAGCTAGAATTTGTACTAAAATAGGTTCTCCAGTTTTATTTGTTACTTTCATTACATAAGAACCTTTTGTTTTTCTGTTTTGAACTGAATATTCTTCTAAAGGTGTTAATTTAATAAAACCTTTATTAGTAATAGTACACAATAAATATTCATTTGGGTTTTCTAACATTGGTTTTGTAATAATAGCACAATCAACTATTTTGTCATTTTCGTTATTTAAGAGCATTCCAACAACACCTTTTGCTAATCTAGCAACAGTTCTTACTTGGTTGATATTAAAAATAATATATTTGCTTTGTTTAGAGAGCATTAGTAAGTAATTTTCTTCTTGTTTATTAATGAAAAAGACTTTTAATAATTTATCGTCTGAATTTAATTTTAATACCAAGGAACCATTTTTAGAATTTTTATATTCTTCTAAAGAAGTTCTTTTAACTAATCCTTTTTCTGTAATACATACCATATCATAATTAGAATACTCATTTTCATGTATTTGTGTTCTAATTAGTACAATTTTGTCATTAGTATTCAATTTTATTAAATTACTTATATGTGTACCTTTGGAATTTCCTGATCCAGTTTCTGGAATATCATAAACATTTAGATAATATAATTTCCCTGTATCAGTAAACAGAAGAAGTTTTTTATGATTTGTTGTGTTAATAATGAATTTAGCACTATCGTTTTTCTGCAAATTAGTTGTTTTACCTGTTTTAGTTACTTTGCTTATATTTTCTTTTTTGATAAAACCATCATCTGTATAAATAATAATAACAGGATTATCTGGTATAAGGTTTTTTATATCGAAACTTATATCTTCGTCTTCCAGTTTAGTTAAACGTTTATCGTTTTTACAATAATTCTTTTGTAAGTCATGTAATTCATTTATTATAAGTTCAATTTGTTTATCATAAGAATTAAGGATTTCTTTGTAAGTTTGAATATTTTCTTTTGTTTCTTGATATTCGTTTAGTAATTTCTCTATTTCTAAAGATGTGAGTCTTTGTAATCTCATATTAAGTATTTCATTAACCTGTATGTCATCCAATTTGTATTTTTTCATTAATTTTTGTGTTGCATCTGTAGTATTTTTTGCTGTTTTAATTATTTTTACAAAATTATCTATATTTTCTACAGCAATTTTTAAACCTTTCAGTTTATGTAGTTTGTTTTGATTTTTCCTTAATAAAAACTGAGTTCTTCTATTTATAATATCTAATCTAAATGATAAGAAATTAAATAATAAATCTAGTATATTTAATTGGTATGGTTTGTTTTTGTATATACCTACAAAATTACATGAAAACGTAGTTGTTAATTGTGTATATTTATATAATTGATTCAAAACAATATTAGGATCTGTTTTTTTTCTAAGCTTTATTACTATTCTTATATCTTTTGTAGATTCATCCTTAATATCTGCAATTCCTTGGATTTTATTAGATTTACTTAAATCTGCTATTTTAATAATCAAATCTGATTTATTAACCATATAAGGTAATTCAGTAATAATTATTTGATCTTTATTTACTTCTATTTTAGCTTTTATTTTTATACTACCTGTTCCATTCCTATATATTTTAGGAATATCTTTGCTATTTATAATGATGCCCCCTGTTGGAAAATCAGGAGCTTTTAAAATAGTCATTATTTTATTATGTATTTGGTTAATTATATCATCAGAAACTTTTACAGAGTTTGTTTCATAAAATTCTTTCAAATAAGATTTACTTCTTTCATTTTTTAATAAATATAAACAAGCTTTAATAACTTCTTTTAAATTATGAGGTGGTATATTAGTAGCCATACCTACTGCAATACCATTTGTTCCATTAATTAGTAAATTTGGTAATTTGGTAGGTAATACAGTAGGTTCTTTTAAGGAGCCATCATAGTTAGGTATAAAATCGACAGTATCTTTGTCTATGTCTTTCAACATTTCTTCTGCTATTTTAGTCATACGAATTTCAGTATAACGCATTGCTGCAGGTGAATCTCCATCAATAGAGCCAAAATTACCTTGTCCATCGATTAGAGGATACCTAAACACAAAATCTTGAGCCATTCTTACTATTGTATCATAAACGGCTGCATCTCCATGGGGATGATATTTACCTATTACATCACCGACAATTCTAGCAGATTTTTTATACGGTTTTTCATGTGTATTGTGTAAATCGTGATACATATCGTATAAAATTCTTCTTTGGACTGGTTTTAATCCATCTCGAATATCTGGTAGTGATCTTCCTATAATTACACTCATAGCATAATCTATGTAATTATGTTTCATTATATCTACTATATCATTTTTTATAGTTTTTGATTTTCTTTCTATCATAATAAAAAATACCTCCTTTAGTTAAAATGATATTAGCAAGTTGTTTATTTAATTATTTTATAACTAAAATATTTATTAATTTTAACTAAATAACTTTATTTCAGTTTATTTTTTATTAAATCACACGGTCCATAATATCTATATTGATATTCTTTTACATTTGGATTAACGATTGTGTTATACAAGTGTATCAAATTTTTTGTTGTAACTCTTAATTTTAAATTATTATTCTTTATATATTTTTCAGCTAATTCAATAAATTTCATATTCCATAAAACATGATGATTTATTTTGTAAGTAATGTCTTGTGGCAGTTGTTTAGGTATAAAATGATTTAAATATACTTCAATTAAATATATTAAATCAGTTTCAGATAAAGTATTAAAATCTTTTTTATTTTTTATATCTTTAGCTATTAAAGATAGATAATAAAAACAATATGTGTAAACATAATAAGGTATTGTATTTAATAAATAAGATTCAATAGTTTTATCTTTTTGAAAATATTTATAATAAATAACAGTATCTTTTCCTGTTCTATAAATAATATTATTATTATAATTAACAAATTCAATAAATTTTTTCTTACTCAAGTTGTACTTTTCTAAAATAGGTAAAATTTCATCATTAATACTTACGGGTCGATTTTGTTCTATAAGGTAATTCATAGTAATTTTAAAAGCTTCATTTCTTAAATTTAATGGTATATTATTTTGTTTTATAGTTTTCTTTTTAGAATCTTTTTTTGTTACATAAAAAATACGATATACAGAATAATCTTTAGTTAAAAAATTATTTATAATATAACTTAATATTTCTGGAGTCTTTATTTTATATTTATTAAATACTTTTTCATATTTCTCAAAAAATGGTTTAAGGTAAATAGTATCAGTTTTATTGCTATAAAATTCCTTTTTCAATAAATCGTTTAAATAGATTAAGAAATCTTCTGTTAAATTTAAATCTAAATATTTTTTATATTTATATACCCCCCAGGTTTCTGGAATAATATTATGTTTAATTAATTGGTTGTATAGTTTAAAAGGTGCTTTAATGTTATGTAATTGTTTAATCTGTGTATCGTTTGTAATTACATAATTATTTAAAACAATATTTATAAGTTCTTTTATATCTTTGTTAAATATAAAACCATCTTGGTAAAATAAAATAATTGCAGTAGCTACTTTATGTCCTATTGAAACATTAAAATATTTATAATTATGAATGATATTATTTTCTAATACAGTACTATTTATACTACAGAGAAACAATAAGAATGTATCCATAGAATAAAATTTAAGTAGTTGGCCACATTTTAATTCGTTAGGAATTGGTAATTTACTATCAATAATTAAAGTTTTATTTGTTATATATTTATAAAGTTTGTGAATATTTCTTGTTAGCATACAGTAAGGTATATTTATTTCAAAAAATTCATTTACGAAATCTCTAATTTGAGTAATCAAATCTTCTGGTACAGGTTTTTCTTTGTCTGTTGGAAAATTAGTTATAACACAAATATTATGTTTAGGTATATAGTTAATAAAAATATTTATTTGAAATAGTTTTATTAAAATTAAAGGTAAGATATCTTTAAATATATAATAAGCTAATCTATATTTATTGAATTGGTATTTATGTGTAGATTGAGTTAAAATATTATAAATATCAAATACAGATAAAGTAATAAATTTATGATCAAATGTAATATAATTATATAAAGTTTTATATTCATCTCTTAAATTGTTAAATTCTTCTGAGGAAACAATAGAATCTACAAGTTTAGCATTAGTTTTAGCAATTAAAGCTTGTACACCAGATCTTGTTAAGTTGTATTGATCACCTATTAGTTGCATTGGTACAAGTCTATTTAATTCGTTAAATTGTTCCCAATAGTTATAATAAAATAATAAATTTTCGTTTCTTTTAAATTTATAATTATCGGTTAATTTGTAACGCTTAATTATAATATTATATTTTTTTATATTTTTATTTAAGAGTAAAACATGTTCAATTTTTTGAGAAATAAAATTTACTAATAGATTTAATTTATCTTTCATCCTTTAATCTCCTTGGTTATATCTTTTATAAATTTTCTTTTTTTTAATTACATTTTATATATATTATATAATATTATATGCAAATAGTCAAGTTTTATTGTAATAGAAAAAATAATATAATATAAATAAATTGTGTAATAATTTATTTTTATTGTAAAAGATTAGAATCCTTTGATATATTATATTATGACTATAATTTTATAGTTTATATTTGTAGGTTATAATGGTTCTTACAGAAGAATTAAATTAAAAAATTAGATATAATATAAAATATAATAAAAACATTATCATATATGGAAAAGGCTTAGACATGAAATATAATAAAAAATTACTAGATTATTTAAAAACAGAAATTAACTTTAAAGATTTTTTAATAGAATTTGGTTATATATCACCTCAAGATATCAGAAACAGTTATTTAAATTCCGAATCTTATATGTGCCGTACTCCTTTTGGTAATGAAAAAACACCATCTTTTGCCATAAGTAAAAAATCTGATGGTGTTTGGGTATGGTATGATTTCTCAGTAAATGGAATTACCCATGAAGGTGGAACAATAATTGACTTTATACAAAAGTATCATAATTATTCATTATCAGAATCTATAAATTTTTTAGTTGAAAAATTAGGAAATAGAATACCACCATATTTATTAGATTCTGAAACGTATAACACAGATTATCAAAATACCTCTTATGGTAAGCCAGTTAGATTAGTTAAAAAAGAGAAAAAAATAATAAAAGATCCTAAAGAAAGTTTAAGGATATATAATGAATTAACAGAAGAAGTTGAAAAAAACACTGAACAAAGTTTACAAGATAAAATATATATAAATACAATTAAAAAGCTTAAATTTCTACATGAGTTAAGTGATAGTAAGAGTGATAAAGAAATTCTAGCTAAAGTTAAAGACTATTATATTAATCAGAGATATATTGATAAATCCTTAGTTGATTATCTGATTGAAAACAAAAAAGTTGTTTATTATAAATCAACAAAAAATATTGAATATGCAGGTTTTTTTCATGATAATTATTTAAATTTAAGAGCAATTGTTCCTTGTGCAAAAGAAGAACGTTTTAGGAATAGGGGGTCTGTAAAAGGTAAATGGTTTGGTTTTACAACAACTGCAAGAAAAAATTCAGGTTATTTAAATAATAATCAATTGTCTGTTTTTTGCACGGAAGGCATAATTGATACTTTATCTATATGTACTTTATATAAACAAAACAAAGAGCTTCGAAAAAGAGATTTTTTAACAAAAGATGTTATGTATATTTCATTTTTATCTGTATCAAATAAACAAGGTTTATTAAGATTTCTACATTACCTATATAGTAACTTTAAAAACAAATATTCTAAAATATATTTATATAATGGTTTTGATATGGATGATGCGGGTAAGAAATTTTTTGAAGTTATGAAGCAATATATATCCAATTTTGAAAAAAATTATTTTGTAATAGCTGATCATTATACATTAAAAATAACTTTAGAAGAGTATTATCATAAATATAGAAATTCGGATACAATTAAAATTAAAGATTTTAATGATTTACTTCAATTCTTAAATAAAAATCAAAATAATAAACAAAAAAATACAAAAAATAATACTTTTAAAAAAAAACAAGAATTGTTGATACAACCAATTTAAAAATATAATACGAAATGGTATGATAATATAGTATAATTTTTACTGCTAGCTTTTTAAATCAATATGTATTAATAAAATCCTGGTATTGCTGCTCTATATTTCTATTTAATATTTCTGGTTTATCAGAAACTAGAGGTTTATTATTGAGCTCTTTTCGATACCCTTTTACAAATGATTTTAATTTATTAACGAAATTATTTAAAGTAATTATATCTGTAGTATTTGTTTGATATAAACTGTTGTAATAACGTAAATAATTTTTTAAAGCTTTTATGTGCTCGCAATCTTTTTTATAACAACTACAATGCAAAGATGGTGTTTTTTGTGAATTTTGGTTATAAGATTGTATATCAGTATTAATATGTGTTTTAGTTATTTTATATTTTATTTGTTTATTGTTCTCAATGAAAGTACAATCATATATAGTCATAAAAGTTAAATTAATTATATCACAGTCAACTAATTCAATTGAATTTGTTGTTTTAACTCCAGAATTTATATTCTGAATTTTATTTAAAATGTTTTGTAGTAACAAAGTAGTACTGTTATTAATTTTAATAAATTGTTGTATAGGTAAATGTATGAAATTATTATTATATATATTAGTTAAATATTTTAAAGATTCTTTAGTTTCTATAATAGCTTTTGGTAAAACATATAACACATTTAATTTCAAATGAGATAAGAGATTAAATTTCTTTATATCAAGTATTTGTTTGATTGTATTGTAATTAATTGAATTTTTAGGTGTGTTTATTAAATAATTAAATATTTTATTAGAATAGGAATCCTTTAATGTAACTATAAAATTAAAGTCACTATTTTTATTAATAATTGTTGTTATTTGATTAATTTCTGCATTATATATTCCTATAGAAATAGTTATAACTGTATTACCATCCAGTAAAACATCAACTGTACCTGTATATTCTAATTCTTCTTGTATTCCTTCTGTAAAAAGTAACTGAGGAAAAGTTAACTTGCCAGAGTTTTGTTCAATAATCATAGGTTAAACTCTCTTTATCTTTAATTTAAAAGATTTGCTGTTTATAATATTATAATAAAATAGGAATAGTTTGTCAAGTTTATTAAAGTATAAATTAATCTATATTGAAAAAAGAATCTATGTTTTCAATGTTTATATTGGGTATTTCTTTATCTACAGTAGTTTCAGTTTTCACTTCATTTAAATCAGAATTAATAAACTGAGTATATTCATTAAAATATTTACTGTATTCTTTATATACGTAATATTTATATTTATTCATTATATAATTGATATGATATAGTAAATGATTTTTACTCTTATTAATATTGTAATCTAAATTTTTATCCTGAAATTTTTCTTTATTTAGTTTTATTAATGTAATATAAATAAAGTAAATTTTATAAATTAAATCATTAACTAATGAAATAACATTATTTGTGTTGTAAAAACAAGAATTCGAAATAAAATTAAATTTATCAAATAAAATCTTATTTTGTTTGTTATTAATATACATATTATAAAATTTTGAAAGATCTGTTTCATAAGAATCTAAGTTTTTAAAAGAAGTAATTTTAGATTCAGTTATGTATTCATAAAACTTTTCTAAAAATTTTGGAAAATTTAAATTCTCATCTTCGTATAACTCAGGACCGTTTATTACAAACTTTATCATAAACTGTTTATCCACTAAAAATTCTGAAAATAGATGCTTATAATCATCATTATAATTATTGTTTTTCAAATTATAGTAAATATCTTTATTAGCAAAGAAATCCGCTATAATATTTAAATAAGTATTTAAATAAATGCTATAAATTAGGTATTCTACTATTTTGTTATTATTGATAAGCATATTTTTTATTTTATCTATTAAATGTTCTATTGTATAACCAAAAATGTTATGTTTAATATGAAATAATTCATGTGCTAGAAATATCATTTTTTGTTTATTAGATAAATTTGATTTAAAAAATAAATCTGTAATGTAAATACTTATATCATTTGAAACACCATATATTCTATTGTAGTAATTTTGATTTAAAGTCATAACAATTACATTTAATTCATTAATTATCTTGTGTATAAAGTTCTTATCCATATTTTCTGTATTATTTAGATTGTTTAAATTAAAATATTTTATTATATTATTCGTAAGTTTTGTATTTAATAAGTCTAAATAATTATATAATTTTGTTCCTAATTTTACATAAGCTTTAGGTATACTGAAAATATTATTATTCTGAATCTGTTCTTTATCATTAGAATAATCAGAATATTGTTTAATTTTATCTTTCATAGTTTGCAATAAATTAGCCACGTCATCAAATGAATAATTCAACTTTATTTGTTTAAGCGAAGATTCAAATTCAGGAAAATATTTATTCAAGAAATCTATCGAGTTATTGTAAATATAATGTATTTTTTTCTGGAAATCCTTTATTTTAAATTGAATTTCGTTAATAGCTATAGGATGATATATCATATGTGGAGGATAAATTGTTTTTAAATATTTAATTATACTTTCATTATTTTTTCCTAAATCAACGAAATTTAAAGAAATCATTACAATATACTCTCCTTATTAACAACATACTTCTTTAATGTATAGTATTATATAATTAATATAACAAATACTTTAAACATATTTTTTTAAAAAATAATAAGAGGATATATCACATATCTATATTTGCATATGTAGCATAATTTTCAATAAACTCTTTCCTTTCTTTTATATTTTTACCCATTAGAATACTAAAAATATTATTAGCAGCTTCAAAATCGGAAATTTCGACTTGAATCAAGTTTCTTGTGTTTGGGTTCATTGTAGTTTCCCATAATTGTTCTGGATTCATTTCTCCAAGACCTTTAAACCTTTGTATTTGTACGTTTTCCTGTTCTAAAGAGTTTATTTTATTAATCTTTTTGAATTGTTCTAACTCATAATCATCTTTAATATAGTAATCTTTATTTTTGTATCTAATTTTATACAAAGGTGGTTGTGCTATAAACAATTTACCTTGTGTAATTATTTCCGGAAGATATTTATAAAAAAATGTTAATAAAAGCGTTGTAATATGAGCTCCATCGACATCTGCATCTGTCATAATAATAATTTTACCATAACGTAAATTATCTACATAAAATTTACCTTTTTTATCTACATTGACACCTATAGCAGTTATTAAGTTTTTTACTTCTTCATTTTCTAATAGTTTTACTAAATATGCTTTTTCCACATTTATAATTTTACCCTTTAATGGTAATACTGCCTGAAACTCTTTATTACGGCTTTGTTTAGCCGATCCACCAGCAGAATCACCTTCAACTATAAATAATTCTGTTTTTTCTACGTTTTTGCTACTACAATCAGCTAATTTACCTGGCAGTGTGGACGTTTCAAATACATTTTTACGTCTAACGGTTTCTTTAGCTTTTCTTGCAGCTTCCCTGGCTTGTACTGTATTTAAAGTTTTTTGATACCATAATTTAAATGCTTGTTGATTTATATCAAAGTATTTTTCTAAATGTTCTACAATTATATTACTTACAATTTCTTTTACCTCTTTATTTCCTAACTTGTTTTTTGTTTGTCCTTCAAATTCAGGATTAATAACTTTAACTGAAATAATTGAATAAAGTCCTTCTCTAATATCCTCACTGGTTATTTTATATTTTCCATTTAATTTTAATGTATTTTTATATTTATTAAAAATTTTAGATAATGCGTTTTTAAAACCATCGACATGTGTTCCATGTTCATGAGTAGGGATATTATTTACGTAGCTGTAAATGGTTTGATCATAATAATTTTGTAAAAATCCAAAAATACATGTGATTTGTAAATCGTGTTCCTTATTTTTATCTTCTATATAAATTGGATTAAATAAATAAGTAAAATTCTTTGTTTTAACTGAGAACATTTCTTCTAATCCTTTTTCGCTTAAAAAAACAATAGTTTTTGGTTTTTCTTCCAATTCATTAATAAAAATTATTTTTAATCCTTTATTTAAATATGATAATTCCTGTAATCTTTGTTCAATTATTGTAGGTTGGAATTTAGTTGTTTTAAAGATTGTTTTATCAGGTAAAAAATGAATAGTGGTTCCAGTATCGTTAGGATTTAACCCGGTTTTTAGAATTTGTAATTCCTGTTGTTTTTGTCCTTTTGAGTATGTTTGATAGTATAAATTACCATTTCGCTTGACATATACTTCCAAATATTCACTTAATGCATTTACTACAGAAATACCAACACCATGTAATCCACCAGAAGCTTTATAAATTTTATTTTCAAATTTACCACCTGCATGTAATGTTGTTAAAACTACTTCTAATGTGGAAATCTTTAGTTCTGGATGTGGACCTACAGGTATACCTCGACCATTATCTTTGACTGTTACAGAATAATCTTTATGTAATGTGATTTCTATCTCTGAACAGTAACCAGCTGTAGCTTCATCTATCGAATTATCCACTACTTCCCAGAGTAAATGATGTAATCCTTTATTATCAGTGCTGCCTATATACATACCAGGACGTTTTCTTACAGGTTCTAACCCTTTTAATACTATAATATCTTTTTCAGTATATGTTTTTTGTGACATTTATGATGCCTCCATATTGTTTTTTCTAATAATTATATTATTTTATTAATTATTTTTATTTATTTTAGTGAACAATACTAATATATTATAATATAATAAATACATAAAGTCAAGAAACTCTTATGTACTTATAATAGCTTTAATTTTTATATATCAAAAAATTACTTTTTTCTTTAAAATAAAAAAGGTTTTTTGATTTATTATTTATTCATTATTTGATATATTATATTTGAGTTATATTGTAATTATGAGTAGAAATTATAAGTAGTAATTATAGATAAAAGAAGAATAGGGGAGAATCAATACTATGAATTTTAAAGTATTTAACAGATCAAAAAATAAATTATTAGGAACTGATATATTAAATCAAATTATTACAAAAATTAATGAAAATTATGTTGCTTACACTAGATTAAAAGAATTACCTAAAAAAGAACACTCTGTGAAAGAGAAAATACAATTACATTTAAATAATGTAAAATTTCTAGTAAATGGATTACATGTATATTCTATAATTAATTATCGATTACCTCAATCTCATTATAATGAATTAATTAAATTAATAGAATCAACTAAAGATATTGAGACTAAGTTTTCTGAGTTAAAATTATTATATGATAGAGTAGTAAAAACAAATAACATAAGACTTAATTCTGGAGAAGCTTTAAAAGAAAATGAAGTTTTAACTAATTTTAAAAAGTTACATAATTATATTTCTGATGAATTTCAAAAGTTTTTGGAATTTACAAGGGCTATAAGAAAAGCTGAAGAAAATATTCGATTTAATTTAAAAATACAATCTTCTATAAAAGATAAAATATTAAACAAATTAAATCTTACTAAAAAATATGCTTTATATAATTTAACATATGCATTATTTGAATATCAATTTTTTAATTACAATAATCCTTATAAAAATTATTTAAATAAAGATGCATTAAAAGAAATGCATAAATATTTACATTTAGTAGTTGAGTATTATGGTTTACAAAATTATAGCCCTGAAATAAAAGAAAAATTAAACAATCTAAAATTATTATTCAATAATAGTAAAGAATATCATTATGTAGTAAATTATTGTAAAATGATATCCAGGTATATTAGAAATATAACATACGCTGATCAGCTAGGTTTAACTGATTGGAAACTTAAACATACTGTTGATTTAATGGAGCAAACAATTTTAAATAGTATAAACTCGTTTTATAACGATATAGAAAATAGTAGAGAAAATCTAAACAAGAATATTAATGTTGCAGCAGCTAAACTTGATAATGATTTTGAAATGTTAATGTAAATTACAATATGAACTACCAGTAGCTAAAGTATATTGTTTTTTACTAGTTGAAACTATATAAAAAGTGTAATACTTGAATCAGGGTCAATAAAATCTTCATGAAATATCATTTCGGTATTAAAAATATTATGTAAATAGGTAAATAAAGGAAAAATGTATTCTTTTTTAATTCCTTTAATTGTTATATTCTTGCCATGTTCTTTTAAAAAAGGATATGTTAAATTAACTAAGGAATTTAAAGTATCTGTAAGTGTTTCATTTAATAAAATTAATTTTTCCATAATGTCTTGGTTAAGATGGTTTTCGTTTTTTAATTGTTCTATATAATTAGTGATTTGAAATAACATTATATTGTTACCTAATATCTGTTGTTGTTGATTAATATAAGTCATAAAACTATCTAATATACTATCAGAAACTTTGACTTCCTCCTCTCCCTAAAGGAAGAGGATTCCCATCTACGCTATCGATGGAAGCGGTAATCCCTCACGGTTTCCCGCTGGTTCCTGCTTCAGCGTATACTCTCTGGCATACTCCACAGGCGTGACTTCCCGCAAGCCCTGCGGTAGGGTTATAAGGTTTTCCTTCCTCATCGCTCTCATTAAAACATTTATCGCACCTACCAAATCAGCATTAGACGTAAAACCACACTTTTTGCATACAAATACCGCTTGGTTTTTGCGGTTTTCCTTATTAGTGTAATCACATAGAGGACAGGTTATAGAGGTGTTTTTAGCGTCAACTCTAACCAGTTTCCCCCCATTTCTCTGGAGTTTATACTCAAGCAGTTCAAAGAACCTACCCCACGCTCGAGAAAGAATGCTTCTGTTTAAGCCTGATTTAGCTTTTACATTACGTCCGGGGCTGTCTTTTGTGCCTTTTGCAGATTTGGTTAGGTTCTTAACCTTTAAATTCTCTACAGCCACAAAGCCGTGTTTTTTGGCTATGGCTGTTGTTATTTTATGTAGGTAATCGTTTCTCACATTTGCTATCTTAAGCCACATCTTTGCTATTTTTCTTTGGTGTTTTTTGTAATTATTAGAAAACGGTGTCTTATCTCCTTTTTTGGTAGGGTGTTGTTTTCTCGAGAGTTGCCTTTGGAGTTTGATTAGTTTTTTCTCATATTTACTTAAATCAAGAGGCTCGAAGTAACAACCGTTGGATAGTGTGATTATCTTTTTTACACCTACATCTATACCCACGGGGTTGGATAGATTTTCTTTAATTGATGTGTCTTTTTCGGTAACTACGCTTATATACCAGCCATCGGCGTATCTTTTAACTGTTACATTCTTTGGTTTGCCAACTATGTTTCTTGATTTATAAAACCTAACCCATCCTATTTTAGGTAAAAATATTCTATTGTTATTTATCTTAAAGCCTTGAGGATATCTAAAGCTGTCTGGCGATTTACCTTTCTTCCTGAAGTCTGGAAAAGATATACCATTGCCTTTGGTAAAAGCACTGTCTATGGCTTTGTATAAATCCTTTAAGGTTTGTTGTAGAATTTGAGAATGTGCTTCTTTTAAGAAAGCGTATTCTTCGGATTGTTTCCATAATTTAAGCATTCCCGCCATTTCGTTATAGGTAGGTATAGTAGCAGTATTTTTGTAATATTGTGGCAAGTGGATATTGATGATTTTATCTACCTTTTTTATATCAAGCTTTTGTTTTATTAAAGCAATAGCTTTATTCCATACAAACCTACAAGAGCCGGCAAATTGGGCGAACTTGTTTTCTAACTCTTCATTGGTCTTGAGTTTAAATTTAAAGGCTTGACATGTAATCATTGTTATATTATAGTATTGGTCTATGGAAAAGTCAAGTAAAATTAGAACTGGTAGGCATTGTGTTTTTCTTCTGCATGTGCATTTGGTCTTTGTAACTAAATACAGAAAGAGCGTATTTCAAAAGAAACACTTAGAAACCTTAAAGGAAATCTTCGCCAAAGTCTGTCAAGATTTTGAGGCAGAACTGATAGAATTAAATGGAGAAAGCGACCATGTCCATTTGCTTGTAAACTATCCGCCAAAGGTGGCAGTCTCAAAACTGGTAAATTCGCTAAAAGGTGTTTCTTCCAGAAAGCTAAAACAAATCCATCCTGAATTAAGGCAGTATTACTGGAAAAACGCTTTATGGTCTCCAAGCTATTTTGCAGGTTCCTGTGGTGGAGCTCCGCTTGAGGTTATCAAACAATATATTGAAACCCAGAAGACACCCACTACATCACCTACCTAAAAGAATGTGTCTTGTGGGTGGTGGAGGGATAAATAATTTTAAATAGTTATACATAAATTCTTGTTTTAAAGGTTTAGTAAAAAAATCAGGTATTTGAGTTTTGTTATTTTCAAAAAAATAAATATTAGCGTAATTAAATGTTAATAAGTCCATTAATTGTGTTAATTCTATGTTGGGGATCATATACATTAATTTATCTTTAAAAATTCCTAATCTAAAAAGTAGTACGTTCTGGTTTAAATAATTTTTTTGATTATTTTTAACTTCTATTAAATTTCCAAAAAAATAAAACTCATCAAACTTAACATCTGGTTCGTAAATTGTAAAATTTTCTATATGTTTTGTTAAAGTTTGATCTATATTTAGTATAATATTATGCCCATTTGATAATTGCTTTGTGTAGCCGGTTATTTCGCAAAAATAAATGTTGTTATTATTCATATTTATAACTCCTTTAAATAATTTATTAGATTTATAAATTGTGTAATTAATTACTTTCATATTATTATTTTATTATTTTTCTTATATAGTGTCAAGTAAATATTTTTTATATTTTTTAAATTTATTATAAAATATGTTATATATATTATATAATTATGTAATTTATTATATAATTTATTTTAAAACAAGGAATTAGATTATGAAGGAAGTATCATTACAGAATGACTTACAAAAATATAGATGTAATACTGAAGATTACGAACAGGAATTATTGAATTTTATAAAAAGTATGAATATGATATTTCAATCTGTAATTATAACAAAAAGTACTATTACAGATAAAATTGAATATTTAAAAATTTTATTAAGTCATGTGTATTTGAGTTTTCCTTTTCAATTATTTTTTATTATTGAGTTAGCTAAAAATAGTAAAAATAATATTGAAATTAATGTATTTAGCAGTAAGTGTTTAAATTTATCTGTGGAAAATAAAATAAAAAATCAAATAAAAATATTCTTAAATAATTATAATATTTATAATATCCATAATTCTCAAAATAAAGAACAAAATGAAATAATTTATTTATATAATTTAGATTCTATTATTAATTTTTATTATAAAAAATATTGTCATGATTCAATTACAGTAAATAATTTTTTAACATCAAATTATTTTGTGGTTAATAATACAAATATAGATTTTGATAATTTAAATAAATATAAAATTTATTTTAAAAGGACTATTTTTAACAGTATTATAGGTATGATTGTTGATAATAATATTTATCAAAATAAGTATTTTGAGTTTTTATCGGAATTTATATTAAATTTTATAATTAATAATTATATTACTATAAATGATCTTAGTACATATATTAAAACTATAGAAAAACAAGTTGTAATAGATTCTTTAACAGGACTTTATAATCGGAAATTATTAGATGAATTTTTAGATAAATATATAGAATTATATAAAAGAGTTAAAAAACCTTTTAGTTTAGTTTATCTTGATTTAGATGACTTCAAATCTATTAATGATACATATGGACATATAATAGGAGATGAATACTTAAAGTATATTGCAAAAACTATTAAAAATAATATTCGTATTATAGATATTCCGGTTAGAGTAGGGGGAGATGAATTTGCAATTATATTTCCAAATACATCTTTAGATGATACAATTGTTATAGTAGAGCGATTATATAGTTATTTTAATGAAAAACCTTTCAAAATTAAAGATATTAAAATACCAGTTAAAGTTAGTATTGGAATAGCAGAATATCATGATGTAAAATATTCTAAATCTGATTTTTTAAGTTTAGTAGATAAAAATTTATATAAAGCCAAAAAGGAAGGTAAGAATATTTACAAATATAACTAAAATTAACATTAATTTTATACATAGTTTTTTATTTTATTAATTATTATATTTTTCTTGACAAGTTATATAAAACGTAATATAATATAAATACAAATATTAGAGAGGATTTTATGAAAACAATAAATAATGACGTAGAAAATAATATTTATTGTAGTTTAGATAATACGGTAATGAACGTTATTGATGAATATTATGATTGTTTTATCTATGAATGTTCTTCATGTGGTAAAACTTTAATTTATATAAAAGACAGTTTTTACGATATGGTAAAGAAACAGAAAGATGATGATATTAAGTCAGATATTTATAATGATATAAATAATAATAATAATAATATAAATTATAAATTAAAAGTTGGTTAATTATAAAATGAACCAAAATTTATTTTTTTTATTTGTGCTTTTATTTTATGTATATGGTTTAATTTCTTTCTTTAAAAAAGAAAATATAAATCAAGTAATAAAATATCGTAATAAAAAATATTAAAAATCTAAAAAAGTAGAGGAGGTTATATGGGAAATTTAGATGCTAAAGTATCAAAAGAACAAGAAGAAAAGTTTAAAAAGAGATTTCAAAAAGATCAAGAAAAAATAACTAAAGATGATTTAAGAAGATTAATAAATAAATTTGATGAAATATATGACAAGATAATAAGTACTAAAAAATTTAATGGTTTAACAGAAGCAGTTAAATTAATGTATGAAATGGTTAAAGACTATTATTTCGGTAACTATAAAGATATACCCTGGAGTTCAATAGCAGCAGTTGCAGCAGCATTAATTTATATTCTTAATCCTTTTGATGTTATACCTGATTTTATCCCTGAAATCGGTTATTTAGATGATATTTTTATAGTAACTCTAGCTTTAAAACATGCTTCCAAAGATATTGAACAATATAGACGTTGGAAGAATAAATAATAAAAATAAATAATAGAAGAGGTTGAAAATATTAAAAAGAGAATAAGCATAATTTGTTCACTTTTGTTGTTATTCAGTATTAGTGCTGTAGCTTCACAGAATTTTGACAAATCACCTAAACATAACAGACATGTAGATTTAATTAAAATAAAAAAGAAAATTAATGAAGGAATTGATCACAGGATATCTATGCTAAATGAATTTAAAAGATGCGTAAATAAAGCACAATCACCAGCTGAAATTAAGGAATGTAGAAGAAAATTTAAAGAGAAATCTAGACAAATGAAACAATATGCAAAAAAACACATAAGAGAAATAAGGGAAAGGCCGAAAAATTCAGAATAATTTTTCTAAAATAAAACTTAATGTTTTTTTAAAACAACATAAAAACCATCGTTACTGTAAGTAACGATGGTTTTATTATTATATTACACTGCTACTTTTTTTAGATTTTCAATTATATTCAATAATTCTGATGTATTAATTGGTTTAGAAATGAACGCATCAATACCATACAAAGAATAGTTTTTATTGTTTTTAGCTTCATCTCGTACAGAAGTTGCAACAATTGAATTATTATAACCTAATTCTCTCAATTTTTTTGCTATTTCAAAACCATCCATGTCTGGCATATAAATATCAGTTATAATTAAATCAAACTGAAATTGTTTAGCAGCTGCTAATGCATCTTTACCATTAGTAATCTCAATTATATTAAATGAACCTATATTATTTAATAATCGTTTCATAATTTTTCTATCTGTAGCTGAATCATCTATTATCATAATATTTAAATTTTGAGACTGGTTTAAATTTTGAAAATAATTAGTAGTTATTTTATTAGTATACTTATTTTTTTTATGATTAATTTTAGGCATTTTGGACGCAATATCTATTGTACCAGCAATATCTAAAATAAGTTTTACTGTTCCATCACCCATGATAGTAGCACCTGATATACCAGGTGTACCACCAAGATATTCACCAAGGGATTTAATAACTATTTCTTCTTGTCCTATTAACCTATCAACTATTAAACCTATTTTCTTTTCTGCTAAAGCTACAACAACTACATACATTTCATTACTGTAAGTAGGTTCTAATTCAAATATTTCATTTAATCTAATTAATGATAATACAGAATCTCTCAATTTTAAAACTTCTCTACCTTCAAAACTGTGTATTTGGTTTTCTTCAATTTTTACAGTTTCAATAATTGAGATTATAGGAATAGCAAATATTTCACCTGATACTTCAACAAGTAAAGACTGTATAATAGCAAGTGTTAGTGGAAGTTTTAATTTAAAAGTAGTTCCTATATCGATTTCTGAATCTATTTGAATAATACCGTTTAATTTTTCTATATTAGTTTTAACTACATCCATACCAACACCACGTCCAGAAACATCGGTTACTTTTTCAGCAGTTGAAAACCCGGGTTTAAATATTAAACCAAATATTTCTTCTTTACTTAAAGTTTTTATTTCTTCTGGTGTAATAATTCCTTTTTCAATAGCTTTCTTTTTAATTTTTTCTGGGTCTAATCCTCTTCCATCATCTTTAATTTCTATAACAATATGATTACCTTCGTGGTAGGCATTTAAGGTAACAGTACCTTTTTTAGGTTTGCCTTTTTTAATTCTTTCTTCGGGTGTTTCAATACCATGATCTACAGCATTACGTATCATATGAATTAAAGGATCACCAATTTCTTCAACTACAGATTTATCTAATTCAGTATCTTCTCCATTTATAATTAAATCAATATCTTTATTTAATTCTTTACATAAATCTCTAACCATACGTGGAAATTTATTAAATACTTTACCTATAGGAACCATTCTGGTTTTCATTATAGCAAGTTGTAGTTCTGTGGTAATTAATCCTAGATGAGATGTAGTTTCTAGTAATTGTTCAATTAAAAAATCTCCTTCATATTTTTTTTCAAACTCTGTTGATATTTGAGTTATTCTGTTTCTACTTAATACGAGTTCACCAATTAAGTTCATTAATGCATCTAATCTGTTAACATCAACTCTTATGGTTTGCTCTATTGCTTTAGTAACTTTTGCTATTTGTTTGGGCTCATTTTTATTAATATTTTTTTGCATAGATTGTTCATATGTAGATTGTGATATATTTTTATCATTGTTAATAATTTTACCTTCATTTATTAAATTTAGTTTTTTTACTATATCAGTAATGTTAGTTGTATCAGTTCCTTGTTTTATATCGTTTATTAATTTTTTTAAATAATCAATACTTTCTAGAAGAGCATCCATAATATCGGAGGTAATAGTTATTTCACCCTTACGTAGTTTATTTAAGATTTCTTCTGCAATATGAGTTAAATCTACTACTTTATCTAAACCAAGGAATGAGGATGAACCTTTAACAGTATGAACAGCTCTAAAGATCTTATTTAATAAGTCAAAATCATTTTTTCTTTGTTCTAATTCTATTAAATCCTGATCTAATTGTTCAATAAGTTCATCTGTTTCTATTAAAAAATCCTGTATTAATTCAGATTGTTCGTTTGACATTTTACACCTCATTTATTTATTAATTTTAGTCAATTATATTTTCTAATTAGATGTATATTATTACTTTATTTTACTACTATATTGCAATAATTACAAACTATTCTGCTTTTCATATAACATCCATTTTTTTTAAACATAATTATTCTCCTTTCAATTATATTTTTTATTATTTGTGTTGCTTTTTATTATGTTAATCTTTTATGTTAATCCTAATAATTTAAAAACTTTTTCTTTTAATGTTTCTGGTGTAAAGGGTTTTACTATATAATTATTTACTCCATTTTTTAAAGCTATTAATATATCTTCTTTTGCTGCTTCTGTTGTAACCATTAATATAGGTATAACATTATATTTTTTATTACTGCGAACAGCTTGTACAAATGATAAACCATCCATTTCAGGCATATTCCAATCAGTTATAATTAAATCAAGTTGTTTTTCTTTTAATATATTTAATGCTTCTGCTCCATTAGAAGCTTCTAATATGTTAGTAAAACCTAACTTATTAAGTATATTTTTAATAATCCTTCTCATTGTGGAAGAATCATCTACAGTAAGTATTGTGTGTTCGTAGGTCATTTTTCTACTCCTTTAACTTTTTGTTTTTTATTTTTTCTTATTTAATTTGTTTATAATTTTTTCATTGTTTCTATTAACTGAACTAAATCAGGTTTTGCAACAAATGCATCAATACCTACAGTTTTTGCTTTTTTTTCATTCTCTATACTATACATAGATGAGAAAATAATTACTTTAGTTTTTGTATTCATTTGTTTGATTAACTTAGTTGCTGTTAGACCATCAATTATTGGCATTTCAATATCAGTTACAACTATATCAGGGTTGTATTGTTTAAAAGTGCTTATTAATTCTTGTCCATTTTTAACTATTACTGCATTTAAATTATGCTTATTACATAATGATTTCAATACATTTCTAATTACTGATGAGTCTTCAGCAAACAATATTTTTTTTGATTGTAACAACTGTAGATCAGTATCCTGTATTTCTTCTATATTTGATAGTTTGTTTTCTAAAAGTTCTGGAGCCACATTAGCAACAATTTGTTCATAATCTAATAATTGAATTAATTTATTTGGTAATTTAACAACACCAACTAATTTTACATTACCTTGTTCAGTTACCAAATTACCACCGGTTTCTATCATTTTCCATGTAACTTTTTGAATTCCAAGTACCTTATCTATAATAAAACTTACATGTAAAGTATTAAAATAACAATGAAGTAAGTAAATTTTTTCATCTTTTTTATAATCATCAGTATAAAGACCTAATACTTTTTTTAAGTTAATAACAGGTATAACGATGTCTCTGATTTTTATCATACCTTCAATATTAGAGTTAGGCATTGGTGTAATTTCATCATAAGATATTTTTAGTACTTCTCTAACTTTTGCTACATTTATAGCAAAATTAAAATCTTTATTATTATTGTTTATAACAAATTCTACTAATTCTACTTCGTTTGTACCTACTTCAAGCAATATATTATGATTTAATGCCATACTGTACTCCTTACTTATATATTTAGATATTATATATATTATTTGCTAAATTTTTATAGTTATAATTTAATTAGTAAAACACATAATATTTCCACTAACATCGAAATTTACTCGGTATTCATCAGCTACGGGATGGAAATCAAAGTGGTCAACTGCATAATATCCTTTATTATAACCAAGAGTTCCTAAAAATCCGGAACAATAACCTTCTGCTGTTTTTTCTATTATTCTTTTGGCATTTAACATGATAAACTCATTTTCACTTTGATTTTTCTTTTGTAAATAAGCTTTACCTGCCCAATAATTTGCAACTATTGGTGATATTGTAAGTAAAGTATGTTTTTTAAATATATTTGGGAAATATGTAGTAATTGTTCCTTTTACTACACTAGAAGATGAAAATAAAGGTTCTACTTGAACCTTATCTTTAGCAAAAATTAATGTTGGTATCATCATTAATAGAAGTAGTATAAAAATAGTTATTTTTTTTATTTGCATGTTTACCTCCTTATTATATTATTTATACTATATTATTTTATTTTTTTTGGTTTTATTTTATTATTAGTTAGTTGTTACTAATATAACATAGTAAATTAAATTTTTTAAAAAAATACAAAAAAAATTTAAATATTAATTTTTTTATGTTATAAAATAGCAATATGAAATACAATAAATGCAATAATAAATACAATATGAAAAATTATAAAAAATATAAAGGTATATATAAATATAAAACACATAGTAAGGGTAGAATAAAAATAGTGAGGTGTATTTATGATTGCTGATATAAAATTACCAAATGATGTAGAGGCAAATAATCATTTAATAACTGATACAAGTGAAGAAGAAATTCAAATAGTAGGTTTTAAGTTAGGAGAAGAAGAATACGCAATTGATATTTTGAAAATTCAAGAAATCATTAAAATGACGGAAGTTACAACAGTTCCAAGAACAGAATATTTTGTATTAGGAGTTATGAATTTAAGAGGTAAGGTTATTCCAGTTGTAGACTTGCGATTGAGATTTAATTTAGATAAAAGTGATTTTGATAAAAATACTAGAATAATTATAGCAAATTTTGAGAAAGAAAGTATTGGTTTTGTTGTTGATGAACTTACAGAAGTGATGCGAATCAATAAAAATATAGTAGAGCCTGCACCACCTTTGGTTAGTAGTATTGGTGATGAATATATATTAGGTATTTGTAAATATAATGATAGATTAATATTATTATTAGATATTGATTATGTTATTTTTAAAGAAAATAGATCAGAAAGTTATTTAAAAAAAATTTTAAAAAGTGATTCTGATGATTTTGACAATGAAAATAAAAAGTTTTTAGGAGATTATTTAAATGAAGGTATTCATAAAGGTACTGAAGAAAATGTAAAAAATAAAAATAATAAAGAGAATAAAGATAATAGAGATACAGACAATAAAAAGCTAATAAACAATATTGAATCTAATAGTAAAGAAAATCTTAATAACGACTCTAATGATTTAAGCATAGATGAATTAATTGCTATAGAACTTGCTAAAAGAGAAAAAGAAACAGAAGAATTGCTTAAGAAAAAGAAAAATAAAGATGATTAAATATAATAAAAATATATAAAAGAAAGAGGTAACAAATGCATAACATATTATTTATTATGGAAAATCATTATACAAAAGCAGAGTTATATCAAATCGTCAATAAAAAAGATAATAGAACTTTTGCACATATTTTAGCTGAAAAAGGGTATATAACGTATGATAAAGATTTATTATCGTTAACAACTAAAAGTAGAATTTCAGTTCAAGAATTGATAAAAAATTATGTATATAATCCTAATTGTGATACTAATTATGATCTTGGTAAAGAAATATGTTTTAATTTATGTAATCAAGAAATATATAGTAAAAAATATATAGCATAGTAAAAAATATGTAGTATTATAAAAACATATAGTTATAAAAATATTTAGTAAGGAGTAGTGAATATGAATACACAAAAAGTTAATATATTAAAAGATAAGAATATTTATGTTATAAATTTAAAAGGGGAATTTACGCAACAAAATTATGAGAATAAAATTAAAGAAATAATGGAAAATATTAGGCACATAAACAAATTGATTTTTGATTGTAGTTCTTTATCATATATAAACAGTTCAGGAATTAAGCTTTTGATTAAAGTACATAAAAGTTTAAAGAATAAAAATATTACTTTAATTTTAAGTAATGTGTCTGATGAATTTAAAGATTTATTTGTATTTGTTGGTCTACATAAGTTGTTTAAAATATGTGATACTATAGAAGATTGTAGTAAATAAAATATTTTTTAAAAACAAATTAATGTAAAATGTGGAATTAAGTATATATAATAGAATATATAATAATAAATATATAACAATGAAGGTTAATAAAAAAAAATTCAACATTAATAAAATTAATAATTTTAAAAAAATAGATACTTCTTTTGAAACATTTAAACAAGAACGTTTAATTGATTACATTAAAACCACAAAGAAAGATATATGTTCATCATCATTACTATATTTATATTTAACTTGGTTTAATATTATAGACTATTTAATACCTTTAATGAAACTGGATTATATAGAAAGTATTATATTAAATGATATAGATACGTTAGCTTTGGATATGTTAAAAATAGAACCTACAATTATTACTTATTTAATTGATTCAAGAAATAAAATAATGATGTCTAATACAATAATAAATACAATAGAAGATAAAAATTATTATTTAAAATTTGAATTTAAGTTAGGTAATTGTTTAAGTTTTTATGTATCTAATGGACCAAATATGTCAAACAATATAATGTTATTTGAAGAATTTAATTATCTAAATTTGGATATTAATACATTAATTAATATTGTAAATAACATTTTAAAATTAAGTAATAATTATTTTGTTAATACTATTTTTAATACTATTTTACTTACTAATACAAATGATAATAATAAAATTAATAAAAATATAATAAAATTAATAAGTTAATAAAATAAATAAAATTTTATTTATTACTTTTTCTTATTTTAATTTTTATATTATTGTTAGTTTTCTTAGTTTTTATATCACTTTTATTGATTTGATAAGAAATTAATAGTTTAAAGTATAAAAAAGTTATTTTATATTTTTATAAAAAATTACTTTACAAATATATAAAATTATTGTATAATAATTGATATAAGGAAGCAAATAGTATCAATTAATAAAAAGGAGTATTTTATGGCCAGAACAGTAATGCAAGAAATTGAGTATCAAAAAATTAATAAAGAAAATTATTTAACTTATGATGAGTTAGCAAATATTTTAAAAGTAAGTAAATATACTTTAAGAAATTGGGTTTCTGAATGTAGATTTAAAGCTGGAAGGGATTATATAAAATTAGGACCTCACAAAAAAAGCATTTTATTATTTAAAAAAGATATTCTTAAACGTGTTAATAAAATAATATTATCTTGGGAGAAAAAAAGAAGTAATAAAAAATAACATAAATTAGATAGATTATATAAAATTTATATGAAAGTAAAATTTATATGAGAGGTGATGTATATGAATGTAAATCAATTAAAGAAAAAATATATAAAAATATTAAAGGATGAAAATATATATTACTTAAGTTATGATGAGTTAGCAGAAGTTAGTGAAATATCAAAAAATACATTAATAGCTTGGATGAATAGAGGTAAATTCAAAGAAGGTGATGACTACGTTAAATTAGGAAAAAAAGGTAATAAGAGAAGTAAAAAAGGCAAAGTTTTATTTAAAAAAGAAATATTATTAAAAATAGATAATATGAAAAATACTTGGGGAGTGGAGTATAGTATGAAACCTAATAATATTGCAGAACAAATTATTAGAAAGGGAAAAGAAGATTTTTTAACTTACGAAGAATTAGCTGATATTTTACGTGTAACAGTATCTACTGTAAGAAAATGGATGGTTCAAGGCAAATTTAAAACTGGAAGAGATTATATAAAATTAGGTTCTGCAAAAAAGAGTAAAGTACTTTTTAAAAGAGAAATATTAGATAGAATAGATAAAATATTTAGATAATATTTTTTAATAATATAATATAATTATAGTAATTTATAATTATTATAACTATTTTTAATATTTTTATATAATTTGTTATATTAAATTACATATAATAAATAATATAAAAAATATTAACTGGTGAGGTGTTTTATGCCATTAAAAGCAAAGTGGTATAATATGAGCTTGTCTACAAAAATATTTGTGTATCTAATTAGTATTATTATAATATTTTATATTATTTTAGGTTTTTATATAGTTAATAATATCAAAAGCAATATCATTAACCAGGTTACAAACCAATTAATTGAAGAAACAAAAACGATTAAATCATTTTTACAGTCCACAGATCAAACAAATGAAGAATTACGTAAAAAAGTAAAAGAGGATTTTATAAACAATATGTCAGACAAATTGGATACTTTGTTGAACACTTTAACAGTATTATATGAAGTATATTCAGCAAAGGGTATGCCTAAACCTGCAATTGAATTTCAATTGGCACAAGAAATTTTACAAACTTCAATTGGTGAAAATGGTTATGCGTATGCTCTCATTGACTTCCTCCTCTCCCTAAAGGAAGAGGATTCCCATCTACGCTATCGATGGAAGCGGTAATCCCTCACGGTTTCCCGCTGGTTCCTGCTTCAGCGTATACTCTCTGGCATACTCCACAGGCGTGACTTCCCGCAAGCCCTGCGGTAGGGTTATAAGGTTTTCCTTCCTCATCGCTCTCATTAAAACATTTATCGCACCTACCAAATCAGCATTAGACGTAAAACCACACTTTTTGCATACAAATACCGCTTGGTTTTTGCGGTTTTCCTTATTAGTGTAATCACATAGAGGACAGGTTATAGAGGTGTTTTTAGCGTCAACTCTAACCAGTTTCCCCCCATTTCTCTGGAGTTTATACTCAAGCAGTTCAAAGAACCTACCCCACGCTCGAGAAAGAATGCTTCTGTTTAAGCCTGATTTAGCTTTTACATTACGTCCGGGGCTGTCTTTTGTGCCTTTTGCAGATTTGGTTAGGTTCTTAACCTTTAAATTCTCTACAGCCACAAAGCCGTGTTTTTTGGCTATGGCTGTTGTTATTTTATGTAGGTAATCGTTTCTCACATTTGCTATCTTAAGCCACATCTTTGCTATTTTTCTTTGGTGTTTTTTGTAATTATTAGAAAACGGTGTCTTATCTCCTTTTTTGGTAGGGTGTTGTTTTCTCGAGAGTTGCCTTTGGAGTTTGATTAGTTTTTTCTCATATTTACTTAAATCAAGAGGCTCGAAGTAACAACCGTTGGATAGTGTGATTATCTTTTTTACACCTACATCTATACCCACGGGGTTGGATAGATTTTCTTTAATTGATGTGTCTTTTTCGGTAACTACGCTTATATACCAGCCATCGGCGTATCTTTTAACTGTTACATTCTTTGGTTTGCCAACTATGTTTCTTGATTTATAAAACCTAACCCATCCTATTTTAGGTAAAAATATTCTATTGTTATTTATCTTAAAGCCTTGAGGATATCTAAAGCTGTCTGGCGATTTACCTTTCTTCCTGAAGTCTGGAAAAGATATACCATTGCCTTTGGTAAAAGCACTGTCTATGGCTTTGTATAAATCCTTTAAGGTTTGTTGTAGAATTTGAGAATGTGCTTCTTTTAAGAAAGCGTATTCTTCGGATTGTTTCCATAATTTAAGCATTCCCGCCATTTCGTTATAGGTAGGTATAGTAGCAGTATTTTTGTAATATTGTGGCAAGTGGATATTGATGATTTTATCTACCTTTTTTATATCAAGCTTTTGTTTTATTAAAGCAATAGCTTTATTCCATACAAACCTACAAGAGCCGGCAAATTGGGCGAACTTGTTTTCTAACTCTTCATTGGTCTTGAGTTTAAATTTAAAGGCTTGACATGTAATCATTGTTATATTATAGTATTGGTCTATGGAAAAGTCAAGTAAAATTAGAACTGGTAGGCATTGTGTTTTTCTTCTGCATGTGCATTTGGTCTTTGTAACTAAATACAGAAAGAGCGTATTTCAAAAGAAACACTTAGAAACCTTAAAGGAAATCTTCGCCAAAGTCTGTCAAGATTTTGAGGCAGAACTGATAGAATTAAATGGAGAAAGCGACCATGTCCATTTGCTTGTAAACTATCCGCCAAAGGTGGCAGTCTCAAAACTGGTAAATTCGCTAAAAGGTGTTTCTTCCAGAAAGCTAAAACAAATCCATCCTGAATTAAGGCAGTATTACTGGAAAAACGCTTTATGGTCTCCAAGCTATTTTGCAGGTTCCTGTGGTGGAGCTCCGCTTGAGGTTATCAAACAATATATTGAAACCCAGAAGACACCCACTACATCACCTACCTAAAAGAATGTGTCTTGTGGGTGGTGGAGGGATAAAGATAGGGTACTTGTTGTACATCCAACGGCTCAAGGTAAAAGTTTAAAAGGAATTCCTCATATAGAGAAAATATGGAAATTACAAGACGGAGAAATAATTTATAAAAGAGCAACAGTTGCAAATCATCCAAGAGTTGTGGCGGTATTTAGGTATTTCCCAGAGTTAGATTGGGTAATAGTTCTAACTATTCCAGAAGCGGAATTAATAAAAGAAATAACTGAGACTCAAAAGAAATTATTAGCTAATATTGAACATACTATTAAAGATACAAAAATAGGCAAAACAGGTTATTATTATATTTTGGATTCAAAGGGTAATTTAGTTTTACATCCATCACCTAAATTAGAAGGGAAAAATGTATCAAAATATGATTTTATTCAAAAAATGATGAACACTAAACAAGGTATAATAAATTATAAATGGAAAGGAAGAAATAAAATTGTTGTTTACACTTATTATCCCAAGAGAGATTGGATAATAGCTGGTGGAAGTTACCAAGATGAGTTAGTAAATCCTTATATTGCATCTACATTAAAGTCTTTTGGTATAATAAGTATTATATCATTTATAGTAATATTGATGGTAATACGTTATATATTCCGTCAAAACATATTAAAATCAATTAAGCAGTTGGAAAAGTTATTTAATAAAGTTGCTAAAGGTGATCTAAGCGAAACACTTAAAGTAGAAAGAAAAGATGAAATAAGTCAAATTATAGAAAATGTAAACTCAATGGTAATACAAATGAATAAAGCACTATCCGAAGTAAATAATGCTACAGTAGATGTAACAAATACATCTGAAATATTAACTAAATCAAGTATTCAAATGGAAAAAGGAATTGATCATCAAACAAATAAAGTTTCATCTGTAGAAGCTGCAATACATGAAATGACAGCAACAATCACAGAAATTAGTCAAAATTTAGACGATATTAATCAAGAAATTAATACAATTAAATCATCAGCTGAAACAGGAAAAGAAGTTATAAATAATACAGTAGCAGGTATTAATAAATTATCAAATAATGTAATTAATTCAGCAGAAAAAATTAGACAATTAGGTAAATCATCAGAACAAATTGGAGAAATTTTACAAGTAATTTCTGATATTGCAGATCAAACCAATCTTCTTGCTTTAAATGCAGCAATTGAGGCTGCAAGAGCAGGGGAACATGGTAGAGGTTTTGCAGTAGTGGCAGATGAAGTCAGAAAACTAGCAGAAAAAACTACTAAAGCAACAGATGAAATTAATGAAATGATTAAAACAGTTCAACAAGAAGTAGAAATATCTGTTGCTGAAATGGATAAAGGGGTAGAACTAGCACAAGAAGGTTCTGATTTAGTTGTTAATTTACAAAATGGTTTAGAAAAAATAATAGATGGTGTATTGGATGTAGCTGATAAAATTAATGCAGTAGCTACAGCAGTAGATCAACAATCAGCTACAAGCCAGGAAATCGCAAGTAATATGGTTGAAATAGCTACAATATCACAGGAAAATGCTTCAATTGCTCAGGAAAATCATAATCAAGCAGAAGTACTTAGAAATTTAGCAGTTAGGCTTCAACACATTGTAAGTAATTTCAAATTACAAAAAAATATTAATAATAAAAATATTGATAATGCAGTAGAATCACAACAATCTTCTGATTTTAACCAAGTTAAAAATTATATGAAACAATTTAGATTTAATCATTAAAAATAATTTAAAGAGGGTTACTTACCCTCTTTTTTATTTTTACTATTTTATTATAATTTTATATATTCAAATTTATTTCTGATTATTTATTATTAATTTTGATTATTAATTCATTAATTATGAAACATTTATAAAAAAAATATAAGATTATTTTGAAATAACTAAACCTTTTTGTTATATAAGCAACAAACAATAATAAAAATGATATACAAAGGAGGAAATTATTATGTCATTTAAAGATTCTTGGCGTGATATGAAAATTTCAACAAAGGTTTTTATCTATTTAGTTATAATACTATTAATGGGCTATACTATATCAGGTTATATTGTTGTTTCATACACTAAAAAGAATGTATCAAAAGAAATAGCTAATCAACTAACAGCACAAGTAAATTCTTTTAAATCTATTTTAAAATCTATTGTTGAAGATAAAGAAGAAGATGTTATAACTGATGAAGAAAGCAAACATGTAGTAGATTATATAAAAAATGAAACTATAGAAAAAATTAAATCAGTGATTAAACATACTAAAATAGGAAAAACTGGATATTATTATATAATGGATTCAAAAGGAGTGTTAATAGTACACCCTAAACTAGAAGGTAAAAGTATAGCAAAATATGATTTTATACAAGAAATGTTACATAAAAAAACTGGAGTAATTAGATATCCCTGGGAAGGGAAATATAAAATTGTTTCTTATACCTATTATCCCGAAATGGATTGGATAATAGCCGGTGGTAGTTATGAAGATGAATTTATTGGACCTACAATAAAAGCTACTATAGGTACATTTGTAATTACTAGTGTAATTACTTTTTTTATATTATTAATTATTTTAAGATTTGTGTTTAATTATAATATAAATAAACCTATCAGTGAACTTGAAAGCTTATTCTCTAAAATAGCTCAAGGAGATCTTACACAAACACTTAAAGTGAAAAGTAAGAATGAAATAGGTAGAATTATAGAACATGTTAATAATATGATTAAACAAATGAATAAAGCACTTTGTGAAGTTAGTCATTCAACTAAAAGTGTTACGAGTTCATCTGAGGCTTTATCAGCTTCAAGTAATCAAATGTCTGCTGGTGCAGAATCTCAAGCTGAAAGAGTTTCTTCAGTGGAAGTTGCCGTTCAAGAAATGACGGCAACAATAACTGAAATCAGTCAAAATTTAGAAGAAGTTAATAGGGAAATTAATCTAATTAAAGAGTCTGCTGAAACGGGTAGTAAAGTAATTGAAGAAACTGTATCAGGTATTGAAAATTTATCTGATAATGTTATCAATTCTGCAGATAAGATAAAAGAACTTGGTAAAGCATCAGAACAAATTGGAGAGATTTTACAGGTAATTTCTGATATTGCAGATCAAACTAATCTTCTTGCTTTAAATGCTGCAATTGAAGCAGCTAGGGCAGGGGAGCATGGTAGAGGATTTGCTGTTGTTGCTGATGAGGTAAGAAAACTCGCTGAAAGAACAGCTAAAGCAACAGGTGAAATTGATGAAATGATAAGGTCAATACAAAATGAAGTTCAATCTTCTGTTGTTCAAATGGATAAAGGAGCAAAACTTGCTCAAGATGGATCTGAACTTGTTAGAAATTTGCGAGTAAGTTTAGAGAAAATTATTAATGGCGTATTAACTGTAGCTGATAAAATTGGTGCAGTAGCTACGGCAGTAGAACAACAATCAGCTACAAGTCAGGAAATCGCAAGTAATATGGCTGAAATAGCTACAATATCACAGGAAAATGCTTCAATTGCTCAAGAAAACTATAATCAAGCAGAAATGTTAAAAGAATTAGCTATTAAATTACAAAACGTAGTAGATAGTTTTAAATTACTTGAATGTTAATATAAATGTTTAAAAAATGAAATATTGAAAATTAAAATTGAGAAAAAGAGGGGTAATATACCCCTCTTTTATATAATTAGTAAGTATATTTATTTTTTGTTTATTTTTTTAGAAGAATATAAAGACCAATGATAAATAAGCCAAGCATAACAGTTACAGCTTGAATTAATAAATTTTTGGCTAATTTTTTATTTAATTCTAGATATTCACTCCTATATTTTTCAATCTCTTTATCGATATTGTTAAATTTATTAATATAGTCATCTATTTGATTTTTGTATCTTTCAACATCTTCTAATGGTTCATATTCAATAACAGCTCCAATATACATAATTAAATATTTTATATATTCAAACAAGTCTACTTTTAAATAAGAGAAAGGAGTAATAAATTTATAGCTTGAAATAACTAATAAATAAGGTAATAAATTGAATTGTAACATTTTTAATTTTTTTTCTATATCATCAGGTACATTTTCATAATTCTCAATATGCTGTATAAGTTGGTAGATTGGTTTATGTAAAGCAAGATATTTGTTTATTATATTATTAATTAAACCTAATTTTATTATAGTTCTATGTTTAGGTATTTCTCTATTTTTTAAATAATTTTTTATTAAAATAAAACCAGATGGTACTTTTGTTTTTTTTCGTTTGGATTTTACTTTTGTAATTTTTTTCTTATCAATTGCTAATAAAGTTTCTATAATTTCGTCGGTAGTAAATATAAAATAGTTTTCTTCATCTAAAAGTTGTTTTGTTTCATTATTTAAATAACCATTTGTAAAGAAGAATAAATTTTTTAAATTATAATCATTCATAATTCTTAAGATTGTAATTGGAAGATCAGAATCAACTTCTTGTCCATCCTGTACCACTTCTATCCACACAAGAACTTCTTTAGTAGAATGTTTAGCTTTCCATATTTCACAAATGGTTTTACCAGGTATTTCTTTTACAGATTGATGAAATGCATAATTAAAATTTTCCATAATTTCATAAATATAGTTATATAAATTAGATATTGAAATATCGTATAAATCTTTTGGGTTTAAGTTTTTATATTTACTCATAATCGTACATAATTAAATGATTACATTAATATCTTTTTCGAATAAGTTTTCATTTTTTAAGGTGTTTTTTATTATTCTTATAACATTATGTACTGAAGAGTTCGTTCCAAAAATATCTATTAAATAATATATTAGTTGGTTAATACAATGTTCATTAAAATCATTATATTTATTTTTGTTTATAAAATAAAAACTAGTAGAAATCATTAAAGCTAATTTTTCATCATTGTTTAAATGTGTAGTTTTTAAACAATATTTTATTTGTTCTTCTAGAGGTAAATCTTGTATTGTATCATAATCATTTACTTTGTTTTTCAAAGTATTAACGATATTATTTACTAAATCAGATGTAATTTTTGTTAACATTTTTATCCTCTTAAGATTTAGTATTTATTTTACACATAATTTTTATATTTTTCTTATTAAGTATTATAACAAATAAATATAATTTTTTAAAAAATTATGTCATAATATAAGCTAAGAATAAAAATATTTTTAATAATTTCATGCTGAAAAATTATAAAATACACAAAATATATTTAAAAGAGGTGTAAAACAATGTTAATTGAATTGGATAATCACCAAAAACATTTATTAAATAACATTCTAGAAAAATTAAATATTTATGCTGAATCAGAAAAATTTTATTTTGAGCAATTAAAATCTATACCTGAATTACAACCACTCAAAGAAAATGCAATGGCTCAGTTTCAAGATATTGAAAAATATTTATGTATAAAGAAAAGAATGTTTAAGAATGAAGAAATATCATTAGATAAAATTATAGGTACCTATCACGGCAATTATGGAAATGCTGATTTATTAACTGCTTTAATTAATAATAAGCATAATAATAAACATGTATTAAAATTTTTAAATAAGATAGCTAATGAAGGTTTAGAAAAATTTATAGACGAGTTAGTTTATAAAAAGATAAATACTTCAAATAAATTGTATGTCACTTCAATTATTTTAGATGGTGAACAAAATTATTTTATCCAAGAAGGTAATAATAGAATTTTAACTTTAAAAATTTTATGTAATTTACTTAATATACCGGAAAATAAAGTAACTTTACCTGTACGAGTAGAGTTAATTGAAAATGACTTTATAACAGAAACATATATAGAAAACTATTTATCAATTATTGGTTCAATGGGTTTAGACAATCAACGTAATCGTATAATAGTGGAACATAATTTAATAAAACAACAAGATCTTACTTGGGAATATAAGTATAAAATAACAGCTAGTTTTACAGATTTAAAAATTTATGAAGTTATTAGTTCTGAAAATTATAATGCTATGCAAAATTTATTAGTAAAATTAAATTTACTTAAAAAGAGCAAACATTTAAAATGTATTTTTCCTTTAGTTGATTTATTTTTGAAAAAATAGATAGGGGGGTAAATTCCCCTCTTATAAGTTTTTAATTAAAAAATAAAGTTATATTTGCTGTAACAGTAGTAGAATAATCAATTAAATCATTTGATGAATTCATATATTTTGCTTTAATACCAATGGCAGCATCATCTAAATATTTATAAGCAAAACCTCCTGCTATACCAAAAGTTAAACCATGTTCGTTATCAGTATCAAAACTTGTATATTCATAACCACTTAATAAATCAAAATTAACAACAAAGTGTTCAAGTAAAGTTTTAGAATAACCTATACTTATTTCTGCTATAATATCATCAATACTGATATTTGAAGAATAACCAATATCATTTTTACCATAAAAGTATCCTGTATTCATACCAAAATTTATATTTCCATATTTATTTTCATAAATTGGAATTCCCCAAGAAAATTCAAATCCATAAAGTGTAGCACTATCTTCACCCTTTGTATCAAGTGAGAGGTTTTTTATTCCAAATCCTACTCGAATATGTTTGTTAGATTCTGCAAAAGATACACTACTAACTAATAGTACAAAACAGAGTATAGAAATAGTAAGTTTGTTTAGTAGTTTTTTGTACATATTGTTTACCTCCTTATATATTTTATTACATGTATTTTATTACATGTTTTATTTTAATTATAGTTTAGAGCAACTTATTACATATAATAATATATGTTTTTATCAAAATCAACAAAAATATTAACTAATAATAAAATTAGTAGTATTATAACTATTATTAACAATTAATTTTAAAAAAATAATATTTTTTAGATATATTTTAGTATTATAGATGCTCAAATAAAATATTTAAATTAATTTATAAAATAATAACTTATTGAATAAAAATAAAAATTATTGAGTGAAATATCAATAATTACATATAAACTGATATTATGGAGTTAGATATGCTGCAAAAAACAAATATTGACCAAAAAACAAATTTAGATAAACTTTATACTGATATAACTACAGAGATTATTAAGATATTATTAGAAATCAGAAAAAATAACCAAAGTATGACACCTGTACTAATAAAAAGTTATTTAAAGAAGAGTTCTGTAATTAATAATATTATAAATACAGGAACAAATACAGAAATACAAACTCCAATAGGATTGAATGAATATAAAAATAAATTAAATGTATTATTTAATAAAGTACTTGATTATTTACCAAAAAATCAAATCAATCAATTTAAAGATAGAATAGAAGAGATACAATCTGCAGAAGATTTTAATGATTTGTTTCTAGATATTATTTCTTATTTTATTACATACTTAATAAAAATTATAAATATTTTTGAAAAAACATGGGATATTTTAAAAGACATTATTAATCATATGGATAATGTAAATGAACAATTTATTCAGATAATAGATAATAGTAAACAAATATTTATGGAAGAAATTAAAAATATTGATAAGATAGATAACTATATAGACTCTATGAAACAAGACACTTTAATTGAAAGTGATCTTAAGTCATTGAAGAAAAAATTATTAGAAAAGATAATTTTAATAAAAACAGAATTAAAAAATAATAAAAATAAGCAAAAAGAACAGGTTAGTAAACTAACTTTAAATAAAACTCAAATACAAGTAAATATTGATAAATATGTACAGTCTATAGAGCAACTACAAAAGGAATTAGAACAAATTAAAAGAGAATCTGAAATAGATACACTAACTAATGTATTTAATCGGAATACTTTTGACAAATACATTGTTAAAGCAATAGATAGATTTAAAAAACATAATGAGTCAGTATCAGTTATCATGTTAGATATAGATGATTTTAAAAAAATAAATGACAATTATGGACATTTAGTTGGAGATTCAGTTTTACGTAATTTTGCTGCTATATTAAAAAATAGTGTTAGAAACTCTGACTTAATTTTTAGATATGGTGGTGAAGAGTTTATCATTGTATTGCCAGAAACAAAAATATCACAAGCATTAAGTATTAGTGAAAGGATACTTAAAGAATTAAATAAGACTTCATTTAAGTTAAAAAAAGATAGTTTGAAAGTAACAGCTAGTATGGGAGTTACTGAATCTAAAATGGAAGATAATGTAGAAACATTATTAAAAAGAGTGGATAATTATTTGTATAAATCAAAAGCTACAGGTAAAAATAAAATAACGTCAGATTTCAATTATAATATGTAAAAAATAATATAAAACAAATTAATTATGTAATATTTTATTTTATTCAATTAAGTTATCAAATTATAAATTTTTAGTTATATAGTTTATATGTCAGTAATAATTTTTAATTTTAATAATAACCAGTTGACAAACTACCTAAAATACAATACAATAAAAATATCAAGTAAATTATAATAATAAGAGAGGTGTTTTATGAAGAGATTTTTTACTACTTTTTTAATGGTTTTAGTTTGTTTCTTAATTATGTTTATTAGTAATTATAGTTATGCAGAAGAATTAAAAGAAAGATTGATTGTTAAGTTGGTAGACGATGCAACTTTAAATTTGCCAACAGAAATTGTAGTAGGTCAGGAGCCTTCACCTGAAAACTTATATAATTCCATACTTTTTAAAAAAATAGAAAATGTAGGTAATTTTGAAATAATTTTAACCCCTAAAAAATATGTGGATAAAGTGCTAAATCTATTAAGAAATCGCTCTGATGTAATTTATGCAGAAAAAGATATTCGTTATAAATTTAATTCATTAATCATAAATGATAGTTATTTTAATACTTATCAAAAGGCATATTTTGATATGATTGGGGCTGTTCAAGGTTTAGAAAATGTTTATGGTGAAAATCTGGTTAACAACAATGATGTAATTGTTGCAGTTATTGATTCTGGAGTAAATGTAAACCATGAAGATTTACAGGGGATATTATGGTCCAACAATGAAGAAATACCAGGTAATGGATTAGATGATGATGGCAATGGTTATACAGATGATATACATGGAATTAATTTGTCATTAGTTGATAATAATACATTAGTAGATGAAACAGGGCATGGAACTATTATTAATGGTATTATTGCTGCAAATATTAATAATTTAATTGGTATGGCAGGATTATCAAAAGCTAAAATATTAAATTGTGATGTAGAAAAACAATCATCAGTTTTTGGAGATTTACAAGAATCAGATGTATTAACCTGTGTTGACTATATTATTGCTATGAAAAACCGTGGTTATAATATAATAGCAGTAAATATGTCTTTTGGTGGCCAGGGTTTATCGCAAACTTCAAATGATTATATTAAAGCTTTAAGAGATAATGGTATATTGGCTATAGTAGCTGCTGGGAATGATAATGTTGATATAGATAAAACATTATATAGCCCTGCTTCTTACAGTAGATATTATGATAATGTAATTACAGTAGGTTCAGTTAATCTTAAGGGTGAAAAATCAAGTTTTTCAAATTATGGAAAATATACTGTATCGGTATTTGCGCCTGGAGAAGATATAGTTGGCCCATCAAATTTGGATAATTCGAGTTATGTATTGGGTTCTGGTACATCATTTGCCACACCGATTGTTGTTGCTTTAGCAGCTGCAATAAAGGAAAAATATCCTACTTATGATTATAAACAGATTAAATCTTTGGTACTTTCTACAGTTAAGGAAGTTCCAGCTTTAAGAGAAATAAGTAAAACTAGTGGTATTGTTCAATATTATAATGCTTTAACAGGTGGTATTAGTAATTGTAATTCACAAACAGCTAATAGATTAGTTATAGATGATTATGTTATAAGGGGTTTTGATAATGTAGTATATTTTGTTCATAATTATAATTGTGAAAACAGTTTACCTATTACAAGTTACAGTGCAATAAATCAATCACCTACATTTACAGTAACTGCCGATACTGATACTTTAGGTGGTTATATTGTGGATATTACTGGTTTAAATGGTAGTGATACAATTAAACTAAATAATTTTGAAGTGTTTACACCAATTTATAAATTAAATACTAATGCAACTACAGGTGTTGTTTTATCTCAATTAACTAGTGGCTTACAACCAGGTACTGGTTGTTATTTTCTAACTTCTCCTTCTGGTATATTAAATGTCTTAGGAAATAAATATACTTATTATGCACTTTTTTCTAATGGTGTGATTTCTTTTTATGATAATGTTGATAAATGTAATAATTCAGTTACTTTATTACAGCTTATTGGTTTGTTAGATACAAATACTAACAAATTAAATCTAAATTTGTTATTTTCAGATAAAGGTTATTTTGATTTACTAGGTGATATTACTTTTTTTACATTTGCTAGTGATAATGTAACTTATCCAGATATTACTACTGCTACTAATAATATATATGTAGATGCAGAAGATACGTATGCTATATTCCAGTTTAATAATAGACAAGATACTAATGCAGGTATAAACAATGTAGCCAATGGGATTAAAGTAACTGATAGTAATTTTACATTTTATTATAACAATATAGCGCCAAGCAGTATTTCTAATACTTATAACGGTGTTTATGTTCAAAAATTAGGACAATATTATGATGTTAATTCATTAGTTAATAATAATATATCTGTACAATTATCAGTTAATTCAGCAGATCCAAGTGATATACAATATGATAATACCTCTTTAGATTACTTTAATAGTAATTCAATAGATCCTATTCCTGATTTTATTCCTATGGTATTTTCAGATGAAAATAATAGTGAGAATCATTTAATTATTAATTTTACAAGTGAAAATGAAAAGAATCAATTTGCTGTATTAGGTGGTGATTCTGATCCTAATAACTGCATAGATTGGGATTTAACATCATTAAATAATACACAATATGATTTACGCATCCAATATAATTACCAAAATTCAGGTTGTACAAATTTGGATAATAGTAGTTCAGCTACTTATATGTTATATACCAATTCGTACAATAAACCTGAAATTAAAATACAGTATGCTTTAAATTACAATGGTATTACTCAAATTACTACTTCTCCTGATAACACTACCACATCAAATACTACAACTTCAAATAATAATAGTGGTAGTGGTGATGGTGGTGGCGGCGGTGGTGGTGGTGGTTGTTCAATAATTCAGTACAGTAAAGAGCATCAGAAAATTCAGTTTCTTGCTCATGTTGATATTATGATTATATTAATTGTTTTATACATGATTAGGCGAAGAAAAGAATTAAAAAAGAACTAATTAATTTATAAGAATTATAAAAAGAGGGTAGGGGAGTTAGACAACTCCCCTTTTTTATTATTAAAATCAATAAATTATATAAATTTTATATTAAAAATACAGTATATTAATTAAAAATTTAATTAAATAAATACGTTTTATATACCGAATTCTAAGTTATTAGTATTATTATTTTCGTGTTCTTTAGCTTGTTTTAGTAAGCTTTTTTCATCAATATGTAAATTAAAAATAATACCAAGTTTTTTTAAATCTATCTGTTCATTCTTATTATTTAGTTTTTTATTATATATTTCGGTAGCAAAACCGATCCATCTTTGTTCTAATTCAGGTAATAATTTTTTGAAAGTATTCAGAAATTTAATAAATTTGTGTTGAATTCTGGGTTCTGTGTCCAATAAATGATAAATTTGTTTTTTTATAGTCTTATGATATTTTTTATAATAAAAATCTATGTTAGTGCTTATGAGTTTAAAAGAGTTTAAATCATAATATCTATAATATTTACCATAATGGTAAGTTTTGTTTTCATTAATTTTAGTGTAAATCTTTCCAGAAAGTAAAAACAAATTATTATAATAATCTACTTTTTTTAGAATTATACTTATATTAATATTATCTAAATTAATATTAGAGATAATATTATTTTGTTGGTTTTTATTATTGTTTTTTTTAATTCTATTTTTTAGTGAATTAGTTAATTTATTTAATTTCATATATAGTAATATAACAAAAAATTTTAAAATTTTTAAAATTAAATTTTTATTTTTATGAATTAATTCTTTTATAAAATGTTTTTATTACAATTTTTAAAGAGTTTTTAAAATTTGAAGAAATGATTATTTTAGAATTAATAGAATGGGTTTTAATAATTTTTGAAAATTATTTTTTTGTGTTATATTAGCGTGATGTAAATGCTATAATGATTTTAAAAAATAAATCATCTAATTTATTAGCTACATATAATATTATATTAAATGATGGAAAGTTTACAAACGAAGAACAAGTATTATTATTGTTCAATTTTGCACGCTCATGTATGAAATAAATTTTTATAAATAAAATTACAAAATATAATTTTTTTACTAACTTTTTTGTAATTTAAAATCAATATTTTCATAATATGTTTCTAATCGTTTATTGGTAACAGAATCAAATAGTTTTAACCAGGTGTTTCTCTTTTTAGTTTCAGTGTTTTTACACGCCATTTTAAAAGCATTATCTTCTGCAATTATAATAATCTGATATTTTGCTCTTGTAATTGCTGTATAAAACCATTGATTGTTAAGCATAATAAAATTGCTTAAAGAAAAAGGAATAACTACATTTTTAAATTCAGAACCTTGAGCTTTATGTACAGTTAAAACATACGCTAAATCAAAAATATCCTTAGCTTCAATAGGATCATATATTACATAATCTCCAGTAATCATTTGTGCAATTATCATATCATTTTCCAAATCGATATGTTTTATTACTCCTAATGTACCGTTATAAATACGTTTATGATAAAATGGTGAATTACTTTGTTCATATAATTCATTAGTATAAATTGTATTATTATTATTATTTATAAAAGCTGTAGTAAGTTGGTCATAGTCTTTGAAATATTTTATACATTTCATATCTCTATTTTCTAAATGGATTATTTTATCGTTGATACAAAACCATCGGTTGCTCTTATAAATTTTATTATTTTCGTCTATATTATCAGGATTATTAAAGATTTTTTGGATTTCATTGTTTAAATTATCATATCCTAGTAATCCACTTCTTTGTGGTACTAAAATCTGAAAATCTAATAAAATATCCTGTATTTGATCTTTAGCAGAAATAGATAATTTACGTAAAATATTTAATATCTTTTCGTTAACTGAATCTTGAGGTCTTTTTGAATTATTATTTTTATTATTTAATATATTATAAGGGTTTTTAAATTGTTTTTTGCTACATGATATATAAAACCAGTCTCTAAATCTATTCGTACAATTTTTAGGTATAATACCTCTACGTATCTGTTTTGCAAAAATGTTAATGACACTATCCTTAGATTGTCTAAATACTTTACTTAATCTGACTGTAGGAACGATTTGTTTGGAAATAATATCTGAAAAAATAAACCCTGCGCCAATAGGTGGTAATTGTGCATCATCTCCTATAATAATTAATCTTGTTGTTGGTTTTAAAGCTCTTAAAAGAGCATAAAATAAGTGAATATTAACCATTCCTGCTTCGTCTAAAACAACTACGTCATAATCAAGAGTGTTTGTCTCATTATAACTAAAATAGTCACCATTAAAACCTAGTAAAGAGTGTATAGTAAAAGTAGGAAACCCTGAAACTTGATTTAATCGTCTGGCTGCTATACCGGTTGACTTCCTCCTCTCCCTAAAGGAAGAGGATTCCCATCTACGCTATCGATGGAAGCGGTAATCCCTCACGGTTTCCCGCTGGTTCCTGCTTCAGCGTATACTCTCTGGCATACTCCACAGGCGTGACTTCCCGCAAGCCCTGCGGTAGGGTTATAAGGTTTTCCTTCCTCATCGCTCTCATTAAAACATTTATCGCACCTACCAAATCAGCATTAGACGTAAAACCACACTTTTTGCATACAAATACCGCTTGGTTTTTGCGGTTTTCCTTATTAGTGTAATCACATAGAGGACAGGTTATAGAGGTGTTTTTAGCGTCAACTCTAACCAGTTTCCCCCCATTTCTCTGGAGTTTATACTCAAGCAGTTCAAAGAACCTACCCCACGCTCGAGAAAGAATGCTTCTGTTTAAGCCTGATTTAGCTTTTACATTACGTCCGGGGCTGTCTTTTGTGCCTTTTGCAGATTTGGTTAGGTTCTTAACCTTTAAATTCTCTACAGCCACAAAGCCGTGTTTTTTGGCTATGGCTGTTGTTATTTTATGTAGGTAATCGTTTCTCACATTTGCTATCTTAAGCCACATCTTTGCTATTTTTCTTTGGTGTTTTTTGTAATTATTAGAAAACGGTGTCTTATCTCCTTTTTTGGTAGGGTGTTGTTTTCTCGAGAGTTGCCTTTGGAGTTTGATTAGTTTTTTCTCATATTTACTTAAATCAAGAGGCTCGAAGTAACAACCGTTGGATAGTGTGATTATCTTTTTTACACCTACATCTATACCCACGGGGTTGGATAGATTTTCTTTAATTGATGTGTCTTTTTCGGTAACTACGCTTATATACCAGCCATCGGCGTATCTTTTAACTGTTACATTCTTTGGTTTGCCAACTATGTTTCTTGATTTATAAAACCTAACCCATCCTATTTTAGGTAAAAATATTCTATTGTTATTTATCTTAAAGCCTTGAGGATATCTAAAGCTGTCTGGCGATTTACCTTTCTTCCTGAAGTCTGGAAAAGATATACCATTGCCTTTGGTAAAAGCACTGTCTATGGCTTTGTATAAATCCTTTAAGGTTTGTTGTAGAATTTGAGAATGTGCTTCTTTTAAGAAAGCGTATTCTTCGGATTGTTTCCATAATTTAAGCATTCCCGCCATTTCGTTATAGGTAGGTATAGTAGCAGTATTTTTGTAATATTGTGGCAAGTGGATATTGATGATTTTATCTACCTTTTTTATATCAAGCTTTTGTTTTATTAAAGCAATAGCTTTATTCCATACAAACCTACAAGAGCCGGCAAATTGGGCGAACTTGTTTTCTAACTCTTCATTGGTCTTGAGTTTAAATTTAAAGGCTTGACATGTAATCATTGTTATATTATAGTATTGGTCTATGGAAAAGTCAAGTAAAATTAGAACTGGTAGGCATTGTGTTTTTCTTCTGCATGTGCATTTGGTCTTTGTAACTAAATACAGAAAGAGCGTATTTCAAAAGAAACACTTAGAAACCTTAAAGGAAATCTTCGCCAAAGTCTGTCAAGATTTTGAGGCAGAACTGATAGAATTAAATGGAGAAAGCGACCATGTCCATTTGCTTGTAAACTATCCGCCAAAGGTGGCAGTCTCAAAACTGGTAAATTCGCTAAAAGGTGTTTCTTCCAGAAAGCTAAAACAAATCCATCCTGAATTAAGGCAGTATTACTGGAAAAACGCTTTATGGTCTCCAAGCTATTTTGCAGGTTCCTGTGGTGGAGCTCCGCTTGAGGTTATCAAACAATATATTGAAACCCAGAAGACACCCACTACATCACCTACCTAAAAGAATGTGTCTTGTGGGTGGTGGAGGGATAAAGAACATCCTACAATATTACTTCTTCCTAATTTGATAGCAAGTAATTGTAATATAGCTTTTGTAACAGAACTTTTACCTGTTCCAGCATAACCGGTTAATGCAAAAATCTTCGATTTATTTGCTTCATATATAGCTTTTATCTGATCATCTGAAAATGTGATATTATTTTCAGTTTGATATTCATCTAAAAATTCTTTCACTTTGTCGGGAGAAAATAAATAATTTGTTTCATTATTTAAAGTTAAATATCTATAAATATACTTTTCTTTATCATACAAATTCTTAAATCCTATAAGAGTATCGCTACTATAATTGCAAACAATAAAATTTGAATTGGTTAATAGTATGTTGGTATCAAAATCATGGATATCTAACGTATCGATTATTTTTTCTTTTAAGATATCTAATGATAAATAACAGTGTCCATTGTTATTACCTTCAATTTGTAAAACGTATTCAGTACAAGCTATTATTCTTTTTGGATCGTTAGGATCAATACCTAAAGACAGTGCTAATTTATCAGTTGTTTTAAAACCAATACCATTGATTTCTGTTAAACAGTAAGGATTTGATTTTATAATTTCTAGTGACTTTTCACCAAATCGGTTATAAATCTTTACTATATAGTTATGACTAATATTAAACGGTGCTAGAAATTTTGCTAATTGGCGTAAGCATCCATATTTATACCAATTACTTACTATTTTTTTAGCCCGTTTTTCACCTATACCTTTAACTTCTACTAATCTTTCAGGTTGATTTTCTATTATGTATTCTAAATCATTTCCAAAATACTCAATTAAATTTAAAGTTACTTTTTCTCCTATTTTAGCAATTTTTGATAGAAATAAAAATAATCTATACTCAGTTAGCATTTCTGCGTAAGTAAAAGAAAAAAATCTACCATATTTATCATTTTTCCATTCACCTTCTAATCTATATTTTAATCCTACTATATATTCAGGAGAAACATCTTCTAATTCTAAATCATAAATATGTCCTTTAGCAATTCCTTGGTTTGTTTTTAATATGAAAAAATTTTTATCTTTAAATATAAGCCGTTCAATAGTAATAAATAGTTCCATTTAACTTATATCCTCAAATTTTTTAATTATAGTATTTAATTATTAAATTTTATAATTTATTATAATATAATATTATATAAATGTCAATTGAATGTTTTAAAAATAATTTATAAATAATAATATAATTATTAACTTAAAAATATTTTAAAAAAAATATTTTATTTGATATATAATATTATAATTTAATGAAACAAAGAACTTAATAAAAATTGTAAAACATATAAAATATAAAAAAGAATAAAATAAAAACAGCATAATTAAAATAAAATATGGAGGAAAAAATGCCTAAAATCAATATTCATGATATTGAACTTCTTCAAAATGTTAATGAAAAAAGAGTATGGAATTTAATAACTGTATTTTACGAATATCATTCTGAATTTTGTACTTGTAGAGATTGTGTATTGGATGTGGTTGCCATTACATTAAATTCTATTCCGCCACATTATCAAGTATCAGAAGATCCTACTCCTGCTATTAAAAAAATTAGTGATGAGGAAATCTTAAAAGTTATTAAAAAGGCAGCTTTGAAAGTAGCTGAAAATCCTCATCATGTATAAATTATAATACCAACTCATTATTTATATTGTAATTTATATTATAGTTTTTGTCACAGTTTTTATTAAATAGAGTTAATAATCTATTATAGTCATTTAAATAGTTTTCTTTTACATATTTTGTACATTCATCTATAATCATAGTATTATTTACATTATTATTTATAAATTGTAAGAATTTACTAACATCAGATTTATTATTTACATTAAATAAGCTTGGTGAATCAGGGCATCCGCAAAGTTTTACATCGCCTTTTGGTGTAACAAATAAATCTGGACATGCACATCCTTCTTGCGTCCATACTCCTGTTTCAATTGCTCTACCTACTTTTTTGACTGAATTACTGACATCCCTTATTTCAACTCTCGTAATATTTGAAAGATTATTTTCGTTGTTTTCTGCTGCTTGTCTAAAATAATCTATAACTTCAGGATCTACTTTACTTATGTCATGAAAAATATCCAAACTAAGTGCTACATTTATGAAACCTGATGTAGCTAGTGATAATAACCATAAACTTAATTTTTTATTACTACCATTAGTAGCAATAAAGGGAATTCTGCGTGTTTCAAATGAATTATTATAACTATGTTCCTCATATGGTATATTTCTGGTTAAAAAATATGATACAAATTGTTTAAATCTTGGATGTAAAGTAGGTTCTCCACCACCAATAGTTACGTAATTATATAATTCATCAGCTAATTTTACTGAATTGATAAAAGTTTTTTCATCCATTAAAGTGCCTTTGTTGTTAGAACATGAAAAAGCACAATGATCACAATGAAAATTACAAATATCAGTTATTTGAATATACATAATAATACCCTCTTTTTTGTTATTAATTTTTATATAACAAAAAAGAGGGTAGATTTTATTTTAAAAATTGTATTTAAATTTAATCTATTTTTTTAATTTTTATTTAGTTTTATTAATTTTATTTTTTTTTAAAATAACTTAATAACTCTCCATAAATACAAGGCATATCAAAATGTATAACTATTTCTTTTACATAGTTTTCTGTATTTAAATTTGGATTAGATTTATACATATCTATACCTAATTGTATTAACTTATAATAAGTATCTATAAATTTATTAATTATATCATCAGTACCACCTATTCTTTCACGAAGATGATTTACAAGCATTTTATGCGTTTGTTCAGGAGTTAGATGTTGTTCACCTGCTTTATATCCAATATTTTTTATAGAACTATTAACATAACAATTAAATAACCCAAATTCTATTTTTTTATTATAATCAATTTTAAGATACTTATTAGATAAATCTTTAAAACATTTCATATTACTGAATAAAAGAATCCTATATGTTAAATCGTATCTATCTTTTGTAGGGTATTTTTTATAATAATTATACATAATTGTATAACCTTCTAAATAATATTGTTCAAGATTTACATCATATGCTTTTTGCGTTTTTAATACGTTCATAAGCTGTTTATGTCTTGTAAGATAGGGTTTTGATTCTCTTATATCTAAATAACCATTTAACATATCTTTAGCATAAATGTCACAAGCGACTAAAGTTACTTGATAAGGAATTGGAATAATATTTAAACTATCAGTACTGTTATTTTTATTTTTGGCATATAAAGAAAAAGAAATAAGTAAAAAAAAAGTAAGTGATAAAAAAAGCTTTTTTTTCATAAATTAACTCCTTTTTATTTTTTACTTTTTTTTTATAATTAATAATTTATCTATTTTAAATTATTATACAATAATATAAATAATATGTCAATTTTATTTTTAATAATATTTTTTGTATAATTTTGATATATTTGATATATAAAGTATATAAAATTGTAAAATAAAAATAAACTAGAGGTTTCAGTTACAAATGAATTTTAAAGAAGCTTTTAAAAGATTACATAAAAAACAATTTTTTGAAGATATTAATATATTAAAATTAACAGACGATGATACTGGATGGACTATTGCTCATTATCAAGTTTTTCATGGATGGAAAACTAATAACCCAAAATTTTTAGAGATAACTAATATTAAGAATGGTAGAACTGTTGCACATTTACAAGCATATAGATTCTGGATAACAGAAAATAAAGAAATACTCAAATTGACAGATGAAGATGGAATAACAGTAGCACATGAACAAGCACGCAATGGCTGGATAACTAATGATAAGGAAATTTTAAAGTTAGCTAATAGTGATAATTGGACTATTGCACATGAACAAGTTAGGCATAATTGGCTAACAGAAGATAAAGAAATATTGAAATTAGCAGACATTCATGGTTGGACAGTAGCACATGAACAAGCAGTTAGAGGGTGGATAACAAATGATGAGAAAATTTTACGCTTGAGTAATATTTATGGTGTGTCAGTTGCTCATTTGATAGCACAAAAAAATTATATTTTTATGAATAATTCTTTACTTAAATTATCTAATAATGAGGATTGGACAGTAGCTCATGAAATTGTAAAACAAACAGGTTTTATTTTTAAATATAAAAAAATTTTAACAGCATGTGTAAATAATGAAGGTATATCTGTTGGTACAATTAAATTAGGAAATTATAATGATACTTTTGATGATATTTATAATAATGATAATGATAGTATAATAGAAATTAAACTTATCAATAAAAGCATTTTAAATTATAATAATAAAATGATAAAATTTTATCAAAAGTTAGATAATGAAATTAGAAATTATTTTAAGATTGATAAAATATGTTTATAAAATAGTAGATTAGAGAAATGAAAAAAAACAATTTAGATTTTACAGATTTAAGTCACAGGATTATATTTAAAAGACAATTTACAAATGATATAAATTTATTAAAAATATCTAATTTATGTGGTACAACCATTGCACATATACAGGCCGAATATGGTTGGGTAACAGAAGATAAAAAGATATTAAAATTAACAAATAAGAATGGTTATACTGTAGCACATAAACAAGCAGAAGAAGAATGGATCACAGAAGATATAGATATACTTACGTTAGCTGATTTTATTAAATTATAATTTTAAATTATAATGAAGGATCAGAATAGTTATATTCATGCCAATAATATTTCCAAGTTTGTTCATCACATTTATTTTTTTCTTGAATATATGCTTTCATAATGTTTTTGCTTGAATTTTCCAGTAATTGAATTAGTTGTTGATATTTGTTTTGTAGAATGTAATCTTTAATTGATAGCTTTATATTAAATATATTTTCTAACATATTTTCAACTGATTGAATATTATCTTCCATATCATTTATATATTCAATAGGATTATCATCTCCATCTATGATAGCCTGAATATCACTTATAATTCCTTTTATACTTCTATACAAATATGCTAAATTCTTTAAGTACCGTTCTTGTTCTATTCTATCTTTGTAATCCTGGTAATATTTAGGCTCAGACATAATAATCACCTTTTTTATAAATTAGGTTTAGTTAATATATTATACTTTAAAATTAATTATGAGTCAATAAAAAATATATAATGAATTAGTATAATAAAAAAAAGGGTATTGATTTTTTTAAATTTTCTTTTAGATTTTAATTTTATTTATTTAAATAACTTATGATATATTATAAATAATAACGTAGAAATTAAAAAAAATTAGTTGCAAAATTAGAAAAGGAATAATTTATGTTGTTCAATAAAATATTTAAAAGAATTGAAAAAGGATATACATTTACACAATATGATATTCTAAGAATCGCTGATAAAGAAGGATGGACTATAGCACATGAACAAGTAAATAAGGGTTGGATTACTGGTAATTTAAAGTTATTGAAAATTGCTGATAAACATGGTTGGACAGTTGCTCATGAGCAAGCTATTAATAAACGGGTGACTGATCGTATAGAAGTTTTAAAAATAACGGATATATATGGATATACAGTAGCAGAAAAACAAGCAGATTTTAGTGGTTATTTACCTAATATAAAACATATATTAACAACAACTAATGAAAAAGGTTTACCTTTAGCTTTGTATTTATATAATTCAAGTGTAAAACTATTAAAAGATGTTAAAAAATCTTTTTTAAAAAGTGAATATTATGAAACATACCCTGAAAAGATTACAAATATATTACTTAATAAAATAACTTTTTATGATAAACTAAATAAAGCTATTTCCAGATATTTTGTACAAACTAATGTATGTTAAAATTAAGTGGAAAAATTTTAATAATATTATAAGTTGAGGCGCAAAAAATGACATACGAAGAAGCATTAAAAAAAGTAAGAAAAGGTCATTTTTTTGAAGATAAAGAAGTTTTAAAATTAGTTAATGAATATGGTTGGACAATAGCTCATGAACAAGCAGAATTTGGTTGGTTAACTAACGATACGGAAATATTAAAATTATCAGATAAAAATGGATGGACAGTTGCTCATGAACAAGCGGTACATGGTTGGACAACAGAAGATAAGAAAATTCTGAAATTAGCTACTAATACAGGTTGGACTGTAGCCCACGAACAAGCTCTTCAAGGTTGGACAACAGAAAACAGAGAAATATTAAAATTAGCTAATAAAAATGGTTGGACAGTAGCACATATACAAGCAAAACATAAATGGATAACTTATGATAGGGAAATTTTAAAATTAACTGACCTGACTAAAAGAAGTGTATTAGGTATAATAATAGAAAAAAATCATAATATTATTTGTACTGACTTTGATTTATTAAAACTTTCTTATGATGGAAATAATTATGTTTGTCATGAATTAGCTTTTAATAAAGCTTTTTTAATTAAATCAAAAAAAATAATGACTACGTATAATAATTCAAATTTATTTAAAATGAATACAATAACTAAATATTTAAATTATGTACATGTATTAGAAATAAATTTTGAAAGAGAAATATTAACATATTTAAAATTATTAAATAATCCTCTTAAATTTATAAATAGAAATTTACATTCGTCGGAAAATAGACAAGGTAAAATATTACTTAAACGGATTAAATTTTATAAATTATTAAATTCCTTAATTAAAAAATATTTGTTATTTAACAATATTTGTTAATATATAATATGATATGAGATATGAGGTATACTGTATACTATGACATATGAAAAAGTTTTAAAAAAAGTAAGACAAGGTTCCTTTTTTAAAGATAAAAAAATACTTAAATTAGCTAATGAAACTGGCTGGACAATAGCTCATGAACAAGCTAAACGTAGCTGGACAACAGAAGATAAAGAAATCTTAAACTTAATGGATAGTGAGGGTTGGACTGTAGCACACGAACAAGCATGGCGTGGTTGGACAACAGATGATAAAGACATATTAAAATTAGTTAACTTTAATGATTATACTGTTGCACAAATTCAAATAGAAAACAATTGGGCAACAAGTGATATAGATATAATAAAGTTAAAAATAAGCAGATTTGGTCGGGTATTAGCTCATGGACAATCAAGACAGGGATGGATTATAATGTCTATAGATCATATATCAGAGGTATTGAAATTAAAAGATGAAAACAACTGGACTGTAGCTCATGAATTAGTGTTTCATCATAAATATAAAATAAAATATAAAAAAATATTAACTTTATTAGGTACAAACAATCTTTTAAATTATTATTCTACAAGTGTATATATGTCTTATTTTTTAACTGAAGAGTTTTTTAGACATAAACTTGATTATGAAAATTATATTTATCCAGTAGATACTGTTAATATAACTAAATTATTAAAACATCCTGAAAATTTAATAAAAAATCGTTTTGGTAACCAATATTTTAAAGTAGAAAAAATAAATAAAGAAATTGAGTTTTACAAAAAATTAGATTTTGAAATTAAAAAATACTTATTAATAAATAATATTTGTTGATGTGTATTATGACATACAAAAAGGCATTAAGACAAATAAAAGAAGGTCATTTTTTTGAAGATAAAGAAATCTTAAAATTAGCTAATAAAAATGGTTGGACAGTAGCACATATACAAGCAAAAAAAGGTTGGATAACAAATGATAAAGAAGTTTTAAAATTAGCTAACATTTGGAACGAAACAGTAGCTCATGTAATGGCTCGAAATAGTGGTTATACACCTAAATATAAAAAATTACTTCAAATGAATTATAAAAAATCAGGGTATAAATATCTTTCGTATAAATATGCTATTGATATTTATGTAGGTATAGAGAACTTATGAACTAAAATAAGTGATGAATCAGATAAAATTAATTGAAAAATATAATATGAGTTTAAATGATCTTTATAATACATTAAACTGTATAGATACTAATTATTTAAATTTAATTAAGTTTTATAAAAAATTAAATAACCATATAAAAAATAATATTTTAATTACTAATATATGTTAATAATATAAAATGATAAAATTAATATAGATTAATAGAGGTGTTTATACAAAATGAAATATAATTTGTTTAAGTATAGAATAATCACAGATGATAAGTTAATATATAAGGATGATTATTTATATCATTTATTTTTGAATGTAGTTAAAAAAAATGATAATGAAAATACAAGAAACTTGTTTCAAATCTATTTAAACCATTTAAATGAAGAAAATGTATTAATATCACCAAAAAGAAAGTTGTATATGTGTCCTTTAACTGATATTTATAAGGCTTGTTTAGGAACAGGATATTTTGAATATATAATTGTATCAGAAATATTAAAGTCTGATAGGTTATTTAGTTACGTTTCATTGGATGATATTTTATTTGAGGAGCAGGTTATTACAGTTAAACCTATTGATTATAAGAATCTTGTAGCTGATATTAATCATACGTATCAAATAAAAAATAAATTTTTTAATTTTAATATAGTTAAGTTATCAAACAATTTTACTACAGGTATTAATTTACATAAGTATAGGGTAGGGAAATATGAATTTCAATTATATAAAGCTACAATAGAACGAGCATTATTCGATGTGTTTTTATATGAATATAAAAATAAAATAAGACTTTTAAATGACAATGATTATGATTTATCAGAGTTTAATAATAGAAAATTTTATGATATAATAAATTATGTTATAAAGGATTCTACTTATAAAAATTATATTAATAGCAGATTTCAAAATATTATTAAATGTTATACTATTAACGAAGAAATGTTTTTATGAAATTTGTAATATAGTTTAAGTCTTATAAAAATCAAAAGGGATGAACTGGAAAGATGAAAAATATTAGTTTCATTAACTGAATAAAGGGTATCAATTATTAGATAGTATTTTTAAAAAGTAACATATTTTTTTGATATACTCACTATCAAATTCAAAAAAGGAGTTATACATATATGAAAAGAAAGAGCAATAATATTAATAATAATTTCAATCTATTACCAAAAGAATATCTTGATTTACTCGAATCTCATAGACAAAGAAGTGAAGATGAAAAAAGTTTTATTGATTTGTTTGAGAACATTATTAATAATACTGCAAACGATATTTTTGATGAAATTATAAAAATATTTGATGAACTAAAAGAGGAATCTTTTCAAACTACAGATGAGCTAATGGAAATTGATGCTTTACCTGAAGAAATGTATCTTTATGTTAAATATGAAGCCTTAACTCATTTATTAATAGAATTATTGGATATTTATTTATCATACTCTGACGATATGAATGATTACGAAAAATTAAGAGCAATTAATGAATTAATAGTTTATTTGTTATCTGTTTTTTGTCCTATGACGAAAATTGAATATTTACACAAATATTGTTATAATTTAGTTAATATATATAATGCACTTAATAATGAAGAATTGTTAAAGAAATACGCTTTAATAACAATAAATCAATATCAAGAATATATTAATTATTTGAATAATATTAAATTAGATGAAAATATTGAAAAAGATAAACGCATGAAGCAAGATATTATTAAACAGATTGAATCTAATATTCATAGTTTAATTGACTTCCTCCTCTCCCTAAAGGAAGAGGATTCCCATCTACGCTATCGATGGAAGCGGTAATCCCTCACGGTTTCCCGCTGGTTCCTGCTTCAGCGTATACTCTCTGGCATACTCCACAGGCGTGACTTCCCGCAAGCCCTGCGGTAGGGTTATAAGGTTTTCCTTCCTCATCGCTCTCATTAAAACATTTATCGCACCTACCAAATCAGCATTAGACGTAAAACCACACTTTTTGCATACAAATACCGCTTGGTTTTTGCGGTTTTCCTTATTAGTGTAATCACATAGAGGACAGGTTATAGAGGTGTTTTTAGCGTCAACTCTAACCAGTTTCCCCCCATTTCTCTGGAGTTTATACTCAAGCAGTTCAAAGAACCTACCCCACGCTCGAGAAAGAATGCTTCTGTTTAAGCCTGATTTAGCTTTTACATTACGTCCGGGGCTGTCTTTTGTGCCTTTTGCAGATTTGGTTAGGTTCTTAACCTTTAAATTCTCTACAGCCACAAAGCCGTGTTTTTTGGCTATGGCTGTTGTTATTTTATGTAGGTAATCGTTTCTCACATTTGCTATCTTAAGCCACATCTTTGCTATTTTTCTTTGGTGTTTTTTGTAATTATTAGAAAACGGTGTCTTATCTCCTTTTTTGGTAGGGTGTTGTTTTCTCGAGAGTTGCCTTTGGAGTTTGATTAGTTTTTTCTCATATTTACTTAAATCAAGAGGCTCGAAGTAACAACCGTTGGATAGTGTGATTATCTTTTTTACACCTACATCTATACCCACGGGGTTGGATAGATTTTCTTTAATTGATGTGTCTTTTTCGGTAACTACGCTTATATACCAGCCATCGGCGTATCTTTTAACTGTTACATTCTTTGGTTTGCCAACTATGTTTCTTGATTTATAAAACCTAACCCATCCTATTTTAGGTAAAAATATTCTATTGTTATTTATCTTAAAGCCTTGAGGATATCTAAAGCTGTCTGGCGATTTACCTTTCTTCCTGAAGTCTGGAAAAGATATACCATTGCCTTTGGTAAAAGCACTGTCTATGGCTTTGTATAAATCCTTTAAGGTTTGTTGTAGAATTTGAGAATGTGCTTCTTTTAAGAAAGCGTATTCTTCGGATTGTTTCCATAATTTAAGCATTCCCGCCATTTCGTTATAGGTAGGTATAGTAGCAGTATTTTTGTAATATTGTGGCAAGTGGATATTGATGATTTTATCTACCTTTTTTATATCAAGCTTTTGTTTTATTAAAGCAATAGCTTTATTCCATACAAACCTACAAGAGCCGGCAAATTGGGCGAACTTGTTTTCTAACTCTTCATTGGTCTTGAGTTTAAATTTAAAGGCTTGACATGTAATCATTGTTATATTATAGTATTGGTCTATGGAAAAGTCAAGTAAAATTAGAACTGGTAGGCATTGTGTTTTTCTTCTGCATGTGCATTTGGTCTTTGTAACTAAATACAGAAAGAGCGTATTTCAAAAGAAACACTTAGAAACCTTAAAGGAAATCTTCGCCAAAGTCTGTCAAGATTTTGAGGCAGAACTGATAGAATTAAATGGAGAAAGCGACCATGTCCATTTGCTTGTAAACTATCCGCCAAAGGTGGCAGTCTCAAAACTGGTAAATTCGCTAAAAGGTGTTTCTTCCAGAAAGCTAAAACAAATCCATCCTGAATTAAGGCAGTATTACTGGAAAAACGCTTTATGGTCTCCAAGCTATTTTGCAGGTTCCTGTGGTGGAGCTCCGCTTGAGGTTATCAAACAATATATTGAAACCCAGAAGACACCCACTACATCACCTACCTAAAAGAATGTGTCTTGTGGGTGGTGGAGGGATAAAATATTAAAGGAGTATGATTATTCTGAAAATAATTAATATATTTAGAGAATTAAAAGCGTACATTGACTATTAAGATATAGATATTATTTTAGTATTAAATTAGAAAAGCAGGAGACTGAAAAATATATTTATCATCCTCCTTGGCAATAGATAATCAAGGAAGTCTCCTGCTTTACATAACAATTTTAAAAATTGGATTTTTTTTTGTTATATTATTAATGATTAAAATAATATTTGAAAAAAGTAATTTAAATAAACTAAAATTGAATAAAATAAAAGGAGTGATTATATAAAATGAAAGCTGAACATATTAATCCTTTTATTGAATCCACAATATCTGTTTTTAAAACTATGATTGGTGTAACTCCACAACGAAAATCTTTAGAAATGAAAAAGTCTGATATAGCAACTTATGATATTTCAGGTATAATAGGGTTGTCTGGTCAAGCTATTGGTTCTGTAGTCATAAGTTTTCCAGAATCGTTAGCTTTAAAAGTTGTTTCAAAATTTATGGGAATTCAGAAATTGCAAGCAGATGATGATGTAGTTGATGCAGTAGGTGAAATTGTTAATATGATAGCCGGTGGAGCTAAAAAAATTTTTACGGATAAAGGTTTAAAGTTTAAAATTTCAATACCTAATGTTGTTACAGGTAAAAATCATAAGATAAGCAGACCTAGTACTATACCATGTGTGGTGATATACTTTACTGTATTGAATGAAATGTTTGTAATTGAAGTGTCTTTAAAAGAAGTTTAATATTTAAGTTTATTAAATAATAAATAATAAATATGTTTAATAAAATAAATAAATTAGATAATAATGTTTTATTCAATTTAATAACAGAAGGGTTTGTATTTAAAAGCAAGAAATTATTATCAATACAAGATAACTTCTATATCAATTTAAATAAACCTGTTACTTTATATTATATTTTACAAGATAATTTTGATAGAAGATCAATAACAGTAACTAAATTAATAAAAGAGCCTAAGAAGTTAGTTTATAAATATCATAGAGATAGTATAATTAGTAAACAAATTAATTTTTATTCTAAATTACATAAAAAATTATTATTATTAATGGATAACTATTTTATTTGTTAATTGAAATTATTTATTTTGTTTTATTTTATTTATTTTTAAATAATCTGATATATTTAAGTTATAAAATATAATAGAGCATATACTAATATAATATGATAAACACTTTAATCTAACATATAAAAGAGATTTAAAATAAATAGAATTTGAATTTTTTTTGAAAATGCTTGATGAGGTATATTAATGACATATGAAGAAGCTTATAAAGAAATTAAACAAGGACATTTTTTTGAAGATAAAGAGGTTTTAAAAATATCAGATAGCTTTGGTTGGACAATAGCACATATTCAAGCAAATAGATATTGGACCACAGATGATAAAGAAATTTTAAAATTAGCTGATAAAAAAGGATGGTCAGTAGCTCATGAACAAGCAATTAATGGTTGGACTACAGAAGATAAAGAGATTTTACGATTAGCAGATAAAACTGGATTAACAGTAGCTCATATTTTAGCTAGCAGGGGGGTTATTTTTACAGATAAAGAGATACTTTCATTATCGGATAATAATGGATTAAGTGTAGCACATGTAATGGTAAAAAAAGATTATATGATTACAGATACAACATTATGGTTTTTAAAACACAATGTTGAAGGTTATGTTGCACATCATATGATGAAAAGGGGATTTATATGTAAGTATAAAAAGATACTAGATTACCCAATACCTTCTTATGAAAAATCATTTAAAGTAAAGGTTTCTTATGTTTATTTCAGGTTTAATAGTTTTCCAATTATGAGATTAGTATCAACTGAAGATACAAATCTTGATGTTGTTGAGATTAACAAAGATGTAGATACTACTATAGAACTTAAATTATCTAAGAAAATAATAATGTTTGATGAAAAATCAGTAAACTCTGAAAATTCTACTTTATCTTTAGTAAATACTTTTACAAACGAGCATTTTAAAAAAATACAACATTTTTATTTCACACTTAATAATGTAATTAAAGCTGCAATAATTAGTATAAATATATGTTGACAAAAATATATTTTTTAAAAGAAATATAAATATAAATTTGTTATATATTATTTAGAATATAGAAAAGTAAAAAAAATTGACAATTTATAAAAATTATGTTATAATATATTATATAAAATAAAAATATAGAGATTAAAATGAATACGCTTGTTTATGATTATAAAAGTATTAGTGGTAGAGTTTTTTCAAAGATGCATCAAATGACTACATATCTAGCAATGTTCCCACCTACATTACCATATGTTATTATTAAAAATTTCAGTAAAGAAGGTGATATTGTTTATGACCCATTTTGTGGACGAGGAACAGCAACTTTTGAAGCATGTAGATTAGGGAGAATAGGTATAGGAAATGATTTAAATCCATTAGCATATATATTAAGTAAAGCTAAATCTGATTTACCTAGGAAAGAATCTATTATGAAAAGGATATTTGAGTTAGAAAACAACTATACTAATATTGATATAACACATATACCTGATGAAATTAAAATGTTATTTGACAATGAAACTACATTGCCTCAACTGGAATATCTTAAAAAAAATTTACAAAAATCGGATAAAATTGATATATTTATATTAGCAGTATTGACAGGAATTTTACATGGGAAAGCAAAAAAAGATAATTCATCTATTTACTGTAGTGTAAGTATGCCAAATACTTTTAGTATGTCACCGAATTATGTTAAAAATTTTATTGAAAAACATAACTTACAACCACCAAAACAAAATGTGTTTGCTTTGTTAAAAGACAGAATAGATAAATTATTCACTATTAAAGAAAAGTATATTGAGTATCAATCCTTGGATAAATATAAACAAGGTGAAGTTTTCAATACAGATGCTATTGAGGCAACAAAATTAGTTAAAAGAAAATTTGGTAATAATAGTGTTCAATTAATAATAACATCACCACCTTATTTAAAAGTAATAAATTATGGTAAATATAATTGGATTAGACTATGGTTATTAAATGAAAATACTGAACAAGTTGATAATAGAGTTACTTTATATCAGAGATTACAAAACCAGAATTTAAAAGATAATATGAATTTACAAGAATATTCAAAATATATGTTTAAATTATTTAATAGTTGGGAATATATTTTAAGAAAGGGTGGTTATGCTTTTGTTGTTATGGGTGATGTGAAGATTGGAAGCAAAGTAATTAATCTTGCTAATGAAACTTGGAATAATATACAAAAAATAGGTAATTGTAATTTAAAATTAGTTGATATTTTAGAAGATAATATAGAAAACGATGATAAACAAAAAAAAGTAACTAAAATTTGGGGAAGTAAAAGAGGGAATGCAACAAGAATTGATAGAATTATAATATTGAAGAAGGAGTGAGTTTATGGGATTAATTAACAAACTAGCTAAAAGAGAAATAACTACAAATGAGATGAAATTTTTTACTGAAATTACAAAAGATGAAAACTTTATTGGGAGAATATTTGAGATAGATTACAATACTGCAAAAATTTTAACAAATGACAGTTGGAAATTAAATGTTAAAGGTGTTCCTCACGGAAGTTTTCTTGTAGCAATATATAATAATAATATTCATAATTCGAAATTAGAAGGTATTTTATTAAGAGTAATTGGACCTACAAAAATACCACAATCATCTGAAATTATAGAAACAATTGTTCAAAATTATATGGAACTTCCTAAATCTAGATCGGATATTACTCCGGATTCTTATACAAAATTATATTATGAATATTCAGGATTAGAATGTAGAATTTTAGGTACAATTTTTTTTAACGAAAATGATGAATTTACTTTTGGAACTGATTTAGAAAATTTTTTAGGACCACATTTATATAAAGTATATAAACCAAAAGGTGAGATATTAAAATTAATAGTTAATTCAAAAAATAATTTATTACATGATGATTCATTATCTGAAGAAGAAATTGGATATTTAAGATATTCATCTAGTAATTCTTATACAATTGATTCTGATGAATATAGAGTTCCTGTAGTAATTACTACTAATGATATTATAGCAAGGCGTACGGCTTTTTTTGGTATGACGAGAACTGGTAAATCCAATACGATTAAAATTATAATAAGTGCTATAATGAAATTAAATCAAAAATTTAATGAGTATAATATATTAAATAAGTTACAGCCTGATAATGCTAATTATAAACCTTTAATTGGACAAATAGTATTTGATATTAATGGAGAATATACTTTTTCAAATAAGCAGGATGAAGGTTCTATATATGAAAAATTCAAAGATAATGTTGTACGCTTTACTATATCTAGAAAAAAAGCAGAAAAATATTCAGATGTAAAGTTGTTGCAGTATAATTTTTTTGATGATACAACCTTACAAGATTCTTTTAATTTATTAATAGAGGAATTATTGAATGAGGATGGTGTTCCACAGTATATACATTCTTTTGCAAATATAAATTTATTTGATACTAATAAGGAAGAAGAAGCGGAAACACAGGCTTTAAAGCAATTTTATAAAAATCAAAGGTTGAGAAAAATAGCTTTATATAAGTGTGTTCTTTATGAAGCTGGTTTTGAACTACCTACAAATAAATATATATTAAGATTTAATGGAGTAGATGGAGCTTCTATTCCTGGAGGAAGTTTAACTATAGAGGATGCTAAAAATTGGTTTATATCAAATAAAGATATACTAAAAAATGCTAAATCTAAATCTACGGGTAAAAATGTATGGGTTGACTTCCTCCTCTCCCTAAAGGAAGAGGATTCCCATCTACGCTATCGATGGAAGCGGTAATCCCTCACGGTTTCCCGCTGGTTCCTGCTTCAGCGTATACTCTCTGGCATACTCCACAGGCGTGACTTCCCGCAAGCCCTGCGGTAGGGTTATAAGGTTTTCCTTCCTCATCGCTCTCATTAAAACATTTATCGCACCTACCAAATCAGCATTAGACGTAAAACCACACTTTTTGCATACAAATACCGCTTGGTTTTTGCGGTTTTCCTTATTAGTGTAATCACATAGAGGACAGGTTATAGAGGTGTTTTTAGCGTCAACTCTAACCAGTTTCCCCCCATTTCTCTGGAGTTTATACTCAAGCAGTTCAAAGAACCTACCCCACGCTCGAGAAAGAATGCTTCTGTTTAAGCCTGATTTAGCTTTTACATTACGTCCGGGGCTGTCTTTTGTGCCTTTTGCAGATTTGGTTAGGTTCTTAACCTTTAAATTCTCTACAGCCACAAAGCCGTGTTTTTTGGCTATGGCTGTTGTTATTTTATGTAGGTAATCGTTTCTCACATTTGCTATCTTAAGCCACATCTTTGCTATTTTTCTTTGGTGTTTTTTGTAATTATTAGAAAACGGTGTCTTATCTCCTTTTTTGGTAGGGTGTTGTTTTCTCGAGAGTTGCCTTTGGAGTTTGATTAGTTTTTTCTCATATTTACTTAAATCAAGAGGCTCGAAGTAACAACCGTTGGATAGTGTGATTATCTTTTTTACACCTACATCTATACCCACGGGGTTGGATAGATTTTCTTTAATTGATGTGTCTTTTTCGGTAACTACGCTTATATACCAGCCATCGGCGTATCTTTTAACTGTTACATTCTTTGGTTTGCCAACTATGTTTCTTGATTTATAAAACCTAACCCATCCTATTTTAGGTAAAAATATTCTATTGTTATTTATCTTAAAGCCTTGAGGATATCTAAAGCTGTCTGGCGATTTACCTTTCTTCCTGAAGTCTGGAAAAGATATACCATTGCCTTTGGTAAAAGCACTGTCTATGGCTTTGTATAAATCCTTTAAGGTTTGTTGTAGAATTTGAGAATGTGCTTCTTTTAAGAAAGCGTATTCTTCGGATTGTTTCCATAATTTAAGCATTCCCGCCATTTCGTTATAGGTAGGTATAGTAGCAGTATTTTTGTAATATTGTGGCAAGTGGATATTGATGATTTTATCTACCTTTTTTATATCAAGCTTTTGTTTTATTAAAGCAATAGCTTTATTCCATACAAACCTACAAGAGCCGGCAAATTGGGCGAACTTGTTTTCTAACTCTTCATTGGTCTTGAGTTTAAATTTAAAGGCTTGACATGTAATCATTGTTATATTATAGTATTGGTCTATGGAAAAGTCAAGTAAAATTAGAACTGGTAGGCATTGTGTTTTTCTTCTGCATGTGCATTTGGTCTTTGTAACTAAATACAGAAAGAGCGTATTTCAAAAGAAACACTTAGAAACCTTAAAGGAAATCTTCGCCAAAGTCTGTCAAGATTTTGAGGCAGAACTGATAGAATTAAATGGAGAAAGCGACCATGTCCATTTGCTTGTAAACTATCCGCCAAAGGTGGCAGTCTCAAAACTGGTAAATTCGCTAAAAGGTGTTTCTTCCAGAAAGCTAAAACAAATCCATCCTGAATTAAGGCAGTATTACTGGAAAAACGCTTTATGGTCTCCAAGCTATTTTGCAGGTTCCTGTGGTGGAGCTCCGCTTGAGGTTATCAAACAATATATTGAAACCCAGAAGACACCCACTACATCACCTACCTAAAAGAATGTGTCTTGTGGGTGGTGGAGGGATAAAGATTATGATGTATTATACCAATTATTAACTACTTATAATAAAAAATTAGCTAAATATGTTAAGTTACATAATTCAACTTCACAAGGTGATTTCAAAAAGAGTATTGATAAATTATTAAGACAGGGCCAAATAGTTTTAATTGATTTATCTACAGTTAACGAAACGATACAGAAAACATATATAACACGTTTATGCGAGTATATATTTATGCATTCGATGCATATATTTACCAATGATGAAAAACCAGAGTATATTCAAATGTATTTTGAAGAAGCTCATAATATTTTTCCAAAAGATGATAAAGATTTAAAAAACATTTATAATCGATTAGCAAAAGAAGGCGCTAAATTAAATATAGGAATTAGTTATTCAACGCAGGAAGTAAGTTCAATATCACCTAGTATTTTAAAAAATACGCAGAATTGGTTTATATCCCATCTAAACAATAAAGATGAGATTAGAGTTTTAGAAAAATATTATGATTTCGAAGATTTTAGTAAAAGTATATTAAGAAACAGTGATATAGGTTATGCAAGAGTTAAAACATACTCAAATAACTTCATTATTCCTGTTCAAATTAAAAAATTCGAAATGTAATAATAATATAAGATAATTCGAAAAAGTGTTTATATAATGATAGTTAAACAGGAGTATACAAATGAGTTATATAAAAGAAAAATCTTCTAAAATTAACCATCAAAATATAATTAAAAATGAAAAAGTTAAAGAATATCTACGTAAATGTTTTATATCTAATAATACAGAAATGATTACACAAATTGATTTAACAGGAATAAAATTTAATAAAAAGAATATATTTTCACAAATAGAAAATAAAATTAAATATATAATTGCAGTAGATGGTGGATATCAAATTGTAGAGTTAAATACTAAATTTCCATCTACCAAAATTGCTTTTTATAATGTTGGATATATTGAAATTGATTTAGAAAAAATTAAATCTTTTGAAAAAGAACAAATTATAGATCCTGATGAATTTCACCAAGTAAAACATTTTGGTAATTATAATTTTGTATTACCAGTCAATAATATTAAATTTCAAAGCAAAAATTTAAAAGATACTATTAGGGAAACTATATATTATGATATCTTTGTAAATGCTAATATAGGAGAATTTAAATTTTTAGATACCTTAAAATGGTTAGTTTTTGAAGAATATGATACTGGTAATGGTATTTTCGAAATTACATGTGTAAATGATAACTGCAATAATAGAATAAAATTTGAGAAAAAAAATACGTACACTGATGAAGTTAACAATAAAATTGAATGTCCGGTATGTAAAACTATAAATTATATTACAGATATTTTTGAATTACATACGTTGGTAGATGATTATAGTGGAGCTAGTGGAATTGTATCTTATGTAATGAGTATATTTGAAGTAATATTATTATTTACTATTTATAAGATTATTTATATTAAAGATAAAAGTTTATTACCTAATATTTTATTGATTAAAGATGGGCCTTTAGCATTATTTAGTAGATTAGATGATTTTCAATTTAAAAAAATAAGACCTTTTATAAAATTTTTAAATAAACTGTCTTTAGATGATAATCAATCTTATGTAAATTTTGTAGGTTTGGACAAGTCTGGTTTATTTGTAGAACATTTAAAACAAATAGAATATAAATTATCAAATTCTACTTTATTGATTCCTGATATTTATTATATGAAAAAATATATTACAGGAGAAACAGATTCTTTATTTGGATATAAAACATATTTTGGTAGAAAGATGTTATATAAGCATGATGAAAAGTTATCTTTTGTGTTCGATATTCCCTTACCTTATTTATATAAACACGGAGAACCTAAAGACTATGAGGAGTATTTTGGGAATAAACCTAATCCTAATGATTTTATTAATATAAAAAATATTATACAAACTTTAATTGACATAAAATGTGATTTATATGATAATTCATTTTTACCTATAGCTCTTATTAATAAAGCAGTATCGTTATCTGAAAAACCGAGTTCTCAATTATTAAAATTATTTACAAAGGAACATTTAAAAGCGAAATAGAAAATACAAGTGATAAGTAGTAAAAAAAACAATTTTTAATAGATTTTTTTAATTTTTTAGTTATTATTTTTATTAAGAGAGGGGTATAAGATGGCAACAAGTACTTTTGAAAAATAGGGAGCTGAGCTGTTACAGAAATTCAAATTACAAATCTTGAAGACTTATATAAAATAGTAGAACAAAATAAGTATTATTTTATTTTTCTTCTATTAAATAATTAAATTTTGTTATAATATTATAATAAAGTTAACATAATAAAACTATAAACATAAGGTAGTAATTATGTCTATCGAATATATTAATAGATTAGATATAGTGACAGGGAAAAAAGAAAATGTTAAAAATTTTTTTGAGAATGCTAAAAAAATAGGTTTTGAGGATGTAGCACCAATACCAAACGAGTTATACAGTATAAAATCAAAACCCAACATATCAGATAAATATAAACAAAAATTAATAAAAAAATATGAGACTATAGATGTAGAAGAATGGAAGCGAAGAAATTGGGGAACAAGTTTTAATTTTTTATTAGATGAGTATGATACTGTAATTTATTTAGAAGGATCCAATAGTATTTTATTTAGCACAACAAATAATCCACCTATACCATGGGTAATTACAGCATCAATAAAATATCAGTTAGGATTACAGCTATATTATTATGAAGATAGCAACTTTCATGTAGGACAATTTCAAGTAGAAAACGGTATGATTTTAAAAGATTTCCAGATTGAAAATATTTATGATTTAGATAATTTAAAATCTTTTTCAAATTTTGTAGATGTTATTAATATTTATAGCAAAACAAATTCTTTACAGGAAATAGAAGAATTGTTTGATTATTATCTTAATAATTATTATAAGAATTTGTTAAGTCAAGTAGGGAAATCATCTAGCGAAATAGATATTGAAATTAAAAAGTATGAAATATTATATTTCGAATTACATAAGTTATATACAAAAAATGGTGATTTATTTACTAAAAAAGATTTACAAGAATTTTATATTAATTTTATTAAATTATGTAATAATATTAAAATGATAGAATCTAAATTAAACAATAATCAAACACTGAATATAGATAATTTAATAATATAATAGAATAGGGGGGGGTAATATGCCTAATTGGTGTAATAATATAATAAAAGTAAAAGATGGAAAAAGAGAAGATATTGATAAATTTATGAATGGAGCAATGGAAAAAGGATTTGAAGATGTACTTCCAATACCAAAAGAATTAGAGGAATTTACAGAAAACCCTGATAAATTTAATAGGGAAGAAATAATAAAAAAATATGGCTGGGATAATTTATTAGATTGGGCAGTTGAAAATTGGGGTACAAAATGGAACACTTTAACTGAAGGTTCTGATGAAGTCAGTTATATGTTAGATACAGATTCTATATTTGTTTCAACTGCTTGGTCCCCACCGATTCCTTGGATTATTGAAGTATCTAAACGTTATAGCTTACATATGGAATTGTATTATCATGAACCAGGGGAAGGATTTTTAGGTAAACTTGAAGTTAAAGATGGAGAAATTATAAATGATATTTATTTTGATTGTATATATGATATTGATATTATTAATAATTTTGAACAGTTTTATACTATATTTAATATTTTAGAGTATATAGAAACAACAGAAAGAGTAATGGAGTTATTTAATTCTTATTTGAATATTTATGAAGATGTACTGAGTAATGCTGGTTATAATGAAGAAGAAATAGGGTATAAAGTGAGCAAATACAGAGTTCTTATAGAACAAGAATTTGATAAACTTAATTTTGGAGATGAACAATTATTAAAAAGAAATTTACGAAATTTATATATATATATTAATAAATTAAAAAATGAAATTTTAACAACTGAGAATCAAAAAAATAATAATAAATTTAATACTGAAATAAATCCTGATATATTTATTTAGTTATAAAGTATAAATTTAATTTATATTTTAATATAAAAAATATAAAGGGTAGGGTTATAAGTATGAATAATTCAGAAAAAAAAGATAATAAGCAAACAACTAATTTAATGGAAGATATTTACAGTATTGAACAATTAAAAACAATTGTTGATAAAAAAGGTAATACTCAAGCTCATTTGTTAGCTAAACAAGGTAAAACAACTAAAAATAAAGAGATTTTAAAATTAAGAAACAAAGATGGTGAAACAGTAGCTCATATATTAACAGAATATGGTGAACTTATAGAAGATAAAGAAATTTTAAAATTGGCTGATAATTATGGTTGGACAGTAGCCCACAATATAGCTTTACAAGGACATAAAATAACTGATATGGATTTACTTAGATTAAAAGATAATGATGATATAACAGTAGCTCATATTTTAGCTAATCAAGGTTTTATGTTTAGAAATAGGGATATGTGGAAATGGGCTAATAAAAATGGTTGGACAGTAGCTCACATTATGGCTGAAAACGGGTATTTATTTACTGAACCTGAGATTTGGAAACTAAAAACTAAAAACGGTATAACAGTTGCTAGTATATTAGCAACAAATGGTTATATTTTAGATGAGAACAAACTTATAGATTATAAACTATTAAATGTTCAAGATGACTATGATATAACAATAGGACATTGGTTTACATATTATGGTTATACCTTTTTTAAAGGAATAAAAAAACTTGCTGATATAGAATGCAACGGTAAATTTTTTGGTGAATTAGATTTTTCACAAATTAATACTTATGATTATATCACTTCATTATATAATTTGACATTTACAACACAACTAGCAAAAGTTAGAAATTATGATAATATTAAATTAACCAAAATAAGATTAGATTTAAAAGATAAATTAAAGTTATCAGATGATAGTGTTGTTTTAAAAAAATTCGAGTTCTTTACTACTTTAAATAATGAAATTAAAAAATATTTACTAAAACAAGATATATGTTAATATAATTGACATATATGTTAAAATATTATATAATATATATAAATTTTTATAAATAAAAAGGGTATGATGGTGTTAGAAACATATCAAACTATTAAAGACTTTTTAAATGAATTTGATGAAACAGTAAAAAAATCTCAGGATAAAGATAATAATAAAAATAATAGTATTATTTTTATGGCTGAGAATCATTTAAATTTTTGCTTAGATATTTTAGATGAGTATATAAATTTCCTTCCTGAGTTAGAATTAAATTTTGAAATTTTAGAAGAAACTTTGAAAATAAAAGAAGAATTAATTAAATTTAAAAATAAATATACTCAGTATCAAACACTAATAGATACATATATAAATAAAATAGATAGGATTTTAAAATAACAAATAATTTATAAATAATAATTTTTAGGAGATTTAATTATGCAAAATTTAAATAATAATTTAAAACAATTTGTAGAACATAAGAAAAATATAATAAAAGAAATTAAAAAGTATTTTGCTGATTTGATAAATAACATGGGTAATTCGGATATAACATATATAGATAATTCTGATTGCTTTATAATAAATAAAGGTAATTTGGATAAAAATCTGACTTTATCACCATTTAGATATGATTATAGGAGACAGTTAAAATTATTAGAAAGATTTGTTATATCTGCTATAAATAATCCTTCACAAAATAGTTTACATAAAATTGATTATATATTATCTAATTTAAATAAACCTGATGTGGATACTATAATAATTAGAACTTCCAATGGTAGTTATAATTATGATGCGAAAATACTTCTGAATATTAAGGATATATTGGAAGAAATAAGAAATTATTTAATAGATGCATTAGAGTCTACTGCTAGTTATAATTTCAATAATTTAACCTTGTAATAATGGAATTAATTTTTAAATATTAATCTTATTTTTGATATATTATTATAATAACTATTTAAGAATTATAAATTAATGAGGAGAACTATGTTTATATTATTTGGATGGCCAGATGCTTAAATTTAAACAAATGGAAATAGGGGGGGTGTTAATATGTTTGTAATTGAATGGCCTGATGCCTAATTATATTGATAATTTTTAAATAAAAATGTTAATATTGTTTTACATATAAGTAAATATTTTTAAAATGTAAACTGATATTGACAATTAAATTATATAAGTATATAATAAAAACAAAATGATAAATTTTGTAAATTTATATTTTGATGAATTAAGGATAAATTATGAATACTTTACTAAACAATAATTTATTAAAAGTTTTTATAAATGATAAAGATAAAAATGAACCAGTATTTGTAGGTGTTTTAAAAAAAGATCACTATTTACATGTATATGAATACAATACTGATATAACTGATAACAAATATGCAATTTCAATAAGAATGCCTATAACTCAAAAAATATATACACAAGATAAACAATTATTGCCTTATTTTGATATGTTTATACCGGAAGGTTATTTATATGAAATATTTAAATCAATATTAGTGAAAAATTATAATTTAAGTCCGTACATAAATGATTTTTATATTTTAAAAATGTTGGCTAAAAACATAACGGGTAGGGTAGAGTTTGATAAAGATAAAAAACCTGTAAAATATTTTGATCCTGTTGATTTAGATTATATAAAAACATACGATACTTTTGATACTTTTAAATATTTACTGGAAAATTTTTTAGAAAAAAATGCTATTTCTGGAGTACAACCTAAAACTGTAATTACGGTTGAAGATGACAGTAACGGTAAACATGAAGCAATAGATGGAAAAAATACAATACATTTAACAGACTACATTGTAAAGACATGGGGTAATGAATATCCTTATCTTGCAGAAAATGAATATTTTTGTATGCAAACTGTTAAAGATGCTGGAATACCTATACCTGAAATTGAGTTATCTAAAAATAAAAAATTTCTAATAGTAAAAAAGTTTACAGATAAATATACAGGGTTTGAAGAAGTTTTAGGTATTTTTGGGTATACTAGAGAAAATAAATATAAAGGTAGTTATGAACGTATAGCAAAATTATTTCAGAATATACTCGGTAACAATACAGATGAATTTAAAATATTTTATAAGTTAATTATATTAAATTATTTATTAGGTAACGGAGATGCTCACTTAAAGAATTTTGGTGTTTTATATGACTATGATTTAACTAACATAAGATTGGCTCCTGCATATGATATTGTAAGTACTATAGCTTATATAAAAAATGATCAACCAGCACTTACATTAGAAGGAAGGAAAGTTTGGGATAATTATGATGCATTAATTAATTTTGGTATTAAGTATTGCAATTTAAGTAAAAAGGAATCTTTAGAACTATATGAGGAATGCAAAAACAGTGTTAATAATACAATAAAGAAACTTTTAGTTTATATAAAAGACAATGAACATTTTGAGGAAATAGGTAATAGAATGATAGATTTCTGGAGTAGACAAATACAATCACAAAAGCCTACTATCAGTTTATATAATATAGATCCTAAACTTTAGGAGATAAAAAATGAAACCTTACGAATTGGGTCAGTTTATAAAAGCAAAAAGAAAAGAAAAGAAAATAACCCAGGCAGATTTAGCTAAACAAGCTGGAATTTCAAGACAAACTTTATCAAAACTAGAACAAGGTAAATTAGCATTAGTATCAATTCGAACTTTATTTGTTGTTCTTGATATATTAGGGTATGAGTTAAAAGTTGTGCCTAAAAATACTTTACTTCCACCTTTAGGAGAGGAATTAGATTTTTAGAAATATAACTTATTGATAGTAAAAGTAAATAATCTATAACGTCCGATAAGTTATCTTATGTTAAGAATATAAAACTACTATTATATAATATTTTTAGAAATTAATCAATAAAAAATAATATTATTATTTAATTACCTAAACCACCTGGACGTGGACCATTATTTTTATAATAATTGTTTATATTATCAAAGTTTATTAAACTATTATTAGTTTCATTTAAAATATCATTACATAAAATTTTTATTTTTTCTTCTGCATTATCTATAACATTTTTAATAACATTATTTATATGAATATTAAACACGTTACTATAAAATACATCTGTTTGGATATCTTGAACATATTTAATACTACTTTTTATTCTTATTTTATTCCTACAATTAGATTCGTTATTAAATAACCATAATGTTTTATTTTTATTGTAAAAGTATGCATTCTCTTCTTTTTCTAAACCTTTAACTTCCAATTTTTTGTGTATTAAGATGCCAGGAAGATTGCCTAAAGATATAGAAGAATTGCTACCTTCTTTGATAAAAAATAAATATGTAATAGTATCCCTACCATCAACAATGTAAACCTTATCTTTTTTTAAATTTTTATTACATACAATTTCAATCCTTGTTATTTTTTTAGTTTTTTACATCTTTTTGTGTTGTAATTTTTGTTATATTAAGCTGTTCCATGAATTTTAAATATGGAACAGGATTCCCATTATAAAGACTGCGTAGTGCTACTATATAGTCCAGAATCTCCTGCTTATCCTTTAAAATCATCTTTGGGTACATATATGTGTATTCTTCGCTATAATCGAAATCTTTAAAATTACCGGTCATGATATATTCTAAAATTCTTTCATACACCGTTCTTGCTTTATCTACACAACAGGTTGCCCCTTCACAGACTTCAAACAACCTATATAAATGCTTTTCTACAAACGCATATTCTTTGAACATAAAAACAGCCAGATCAGGCACAGTATCCGTATTAAATTTCTTCTTTAAAATCTCCTCAGATAATTTTTCTATAATAAAATCAAGATTAACCATAAGATTTAAGCGAAATACTTTAGGATCATCAAGCTTGTTTGTGTCAAACCCTTTATCTATTAACATGTTTAACACATCAGATAACAGATGATATCTTTCCCTGTTATACTCGGATACCATCTGATCTATCACTCTTTTTAAAGAATTCTTTAAATCCTGTTTATTCATTATTCAACCCCTAACATTCAAACATATTTTCTTTCTGTTTTTTCTTTAGTTCTTCCTTAATCAGTTCACCAAATCTTTTTATAAAAGTGTCTTCAAAATAATGCTCTGTAATAGACACAAAGAAACCATTTAATACAATACATCCAAAAGGATCGTCCATTATATAAAAACGAAGATATGGCTTATTATTAACAAACTGCAAATCAACTGTTATGTTGGCACAGTCAATACAATCAATAAGTGTAGAAATTTCTGTATAATATAATTTCAAAATATGCCTTCCTCTATCTATAATATCCTGTGTAAGAGTAGAAAAGTTATCAAGAGCGGTAAGTGTGTTTTTTAAAATTTCCCTCTTGTTCATAATATTTTCTCCTTTATTTATAATTAGTTTTAAATTATTAAAATTTTATGGTAGCAATATTATCCATTCTTTTATTAATATTATTTTTAAGGAGATTTTTACATAATTCATTGATTTTTTCAAATCTTGATTTTTTAGGTAATTCACTGGTTTCTTTTGCTTTTCTCATTTCATCTTCTAATTCTATCCCTTTTTCTAGCACATATTCAATAGGATACTCTCCATTTCTAATTTTTAATAATTCCTCTCTTTCTGGCAGAGGAAATACCAGTTCTCCTGTTCTTAACAACCTTATACCTTCATACAGTAAACGATGATAATGCATTGAAAATTTTGTATCATAACCATATTTAAGAATTAACCTTTCCCTATTGCCTACCTTATTTAACCTTTCTACAACCATTTGATATACTTTTTTAAGAAATCTTGACTTGTGAAATGTTAAATCACCTACTATAAAGTTTTCATTTTTAAAATTTTTTCGATAAACCTGAAAACCTTTGATATAAGGTAATTCAGCTAACGTAAGTTTTTTGTTGTCCTCACTTATACTAAATAACTTTTCTAAATCACCTTTAAATTGATGCAAATCAAAATAATTAGATTTTTTAATTACCATTTTTTTCCTTTGACTAATACTATAACCCATATATTTATCATATAATCCTAAATATGGAAAAATCTTTTTATTATCCACTAATATTTTACCTTCATCTGTTAAATATTCAAGTTTATTTGAAAATAAGATTTCTAAAATGTTTGGATTATTTTCCATAGCAAGTTTTAAAAATTTTCTCAATTCATAAACTTTTACATCAACAGCATTCTCAGTATTTTTTCCAGTTTCATCTTTGTCCTTAATAGACAAATCTATCTCTTCTATTCTGGATAATCCTAACACATAGTCATCAGACGGTATAAAAATACCTACATAATCTCTATCCGAATTTAGAGTGTTTGTTCCATATAAATGAGAACCCACCTGTGTTAAAAATATTAATTTATGTCCCCTACTCTCAATATTATTTACAATATTATCAATAAATTGCTCCATAAATATACCTCATTTTTGCTTTATTCAAACAAAGGTTTAAGCCATTTAGCTAATCTTTTATCATAATAAAAGTATAAATCCCTATCATCTAATTCCATATTAAAATAATATTTAAAAACCTGCATAAATACATTATTAGGAACACACTTAAACTCAATCTTTTTATAATTATCAAGATACTCTTCAATTATATCATCTTTCCATGTATATAATAAAAATCTATTAATATATTCTTTTACATACATATTTTCAGGTTTAAGATGTTTTAATTTAAAAATATTTACTTTTAAATTAAAAGGTAGTTTTTTTAATTCTTTTAATAAAAAAATAATTTTCTTTTTATATTTATTATTAAATACTGGTACTTTTATATTAAATATTAATTCATCATTATTTAAACATTCTAATTCAAAAATATTATCCAAATATTTTTCAATTTTCTTATAAATTTCCATCATTATATATTTCATTATTGTCTGCTGTCTTTTAGTATTTAGATGTCCAAAAATAACCTGTCTTATATATTTTGACTGTACAAAATAATCATATTTAGTAAATTGTTTAATAAAATTTTCATAATCATTCATATTATCAACAATATTAGGATCAAAATATTTAAACGCTTGAAAATTACCTTTAATTAAATCCACTGTAAAATAATATTTAGAATCATTATCAGAATGATAAATATTGGAATTCTTATAATTATGAACTTTAAATTTATTCATATCAAACTGTAAAAATTTATTAAAACTTTCCTTACCTTTTATATATTCAATAACATCTGTATTAAATTTACTTGAAATTTCAAAAAATTTTTCCTTATTTTCTAATACATCTTCATTGTTCTTTATAAAATTATATAATAATTTTGCCTTGTTTTCTATATCAAGAAAATCGTTTAATGTAATGCAGTAATAATAAAATAAATCATTATTAAAAATTGTTATAGGAAGACTAAAATCTTTTACAAATCTCTGTTTTATACTGTTTTGTAAATTAGAAACAAAACTTATTTTACTTATTTTTGACACACTATTACTCATCTTTATATAATCTCTTATATTTTATATTATTTTGCTTTATTTAAATATTATAATATAAAATCAAAAATTTGTCAAACAAAATACAAAATGAATAAGTTTATTTTTCTAAAATAGAGATTTAGTATACATTTCTGTATACCATACCTAATTTTTTAATAATATATACAAAACTATATATCAATATTTATAGTATAAGAATCATTATTTTCTTCTTCAAGTTCATCTATGATTTTTACCAATTTATCAATATTATTCATTATTTTTTTATTATTTTTAAATTCTTTTTTCATATTTTTTTCAATCTGATGAAGTTCTCTTATTAATTCATTCAATTCATCTGTATCCAACATATCAATGTCCGTATATGTTAAATTGTATCCATAATCCGAAAAAATAACCATATCTGCTATTACATAAGAAGGTTTGATTTCATCATCAATAGATTTACTTTTTAAATAAAAAAAATATTTTTTAGGACGATATAAAATATCAGCACTATTAATTTTTCTATATATATAAGGTTTTGTAGCTGAAGGTAAAATATATGATAAAGTATAAGGTATTTGCGATGTAAAACCATTTTTATATAAAATATACAATCCACTAAATAATCCAAAAGGATATAATTTCTTTAATGCTTTTTTAATATGTTCCGTAGTAACTTCTTTTATCTTAATCATATTATAATAAATATTACTTTTAACACCTGCCTTCTTAATTATTCCCTTCTTATTTAAACATGACAACATAGTTTTATACTGTTTTTTACCATAATATAAACAAAACTCATTAACAGTAAATACCTCAGGTAAATCATTTAAAATTTGTAATGTTTTATAAGAAGGCATAATATTCTCCTACATATCCATATTATCAGTATATTCAACTATACTATCAATATCTTGTTCTATATAATTTATCAATATAGAATAAACAGTATTTAATATATCTTCAAAACCATTTTGTTTTTCTAATGTTATATAAAAATCATCAGGTAAAAATTTTTTAAGTTCATTTTTCGTAGATTCTAACATATTTACTTTATTTTCCTTTATTTCTTTAATAATATAACTAAATCTTTCTTTATAAATATCTTTATCCAAATTAAAAACATTTTTATTAAATTTAATTCCCTTTAATATATTTTTATCTTTTAAATCTACATTTTTGATTAATGACTTAGTTGTAAACCAAATATCAAAAAAATCCCTATATTTTAAATAAGGCCTTAATACTGAGTATTGAATATATAAAAAAGTCAGTCTGAATTCAATCTTTTATCAAACAATTTATCAATATTATAATAATTCAATTTGAAAATAGAATTTTTATTTTTAACTCTTTTATAAGAGTTAAATCTTTTACTTACTGCTATCTTATTGATTTCCTCTAATGTTAAATTACATGGATCCTTTTTATATTTTTTTCTAAAAATATCTCCTAACTTCATATGGATAACCTCATACTATTATTTAATTAGTTTATTTTATTTATTTTTTCACTATGTGTTCTAAAAATAAAACATTTTACATAATATTATCCATTATATTTTTAGTTTCAATTTCATTATTACATATATATGTAGGAATACTGTCTTTTAAAACATATATTGGTTTTAAAATATAAACAATATCTGCTATGTTATTTAGATAAGTTATAATGTTATCTTTATCTTTATAAGCCATAGGTGATTCATCTAATGTTGTTTCATTCACACTTGATGATGCTATACCTACCATAGACTTTCTAAAATCATTAAGATTTATAGATTGTTTTGCTTTTGAACGTGACATTTTTCTACCAGCACCATGAGGAGCTGAAAAATTACGCTCTATTAATTTTATAGGTTCATTTTTTACTTTTGCAATTATTACTCCATCTTTCATATTTAAAGGTATTATAATTTCCTTTCCTATAGGTGTTTTTATTGCACCTTTACGAATAATTAGATCATCAAAATCAACATAATTATGTACACTTTCAAAACTATTTAAAACTAAATCATCAAGTAAAAGATTATTATCCTTCTTTAAAATATATGAAATAATTTGCTCTACAAAATTATAGATACAATACCTATTATATGTAGCAAATATCTGTGCGATAAACATATCTATTAAATAGCCTGCCACATCAGAAGGACTACTTAAATAAGATAACTCTTGAGAAAAATTGTTATTTTTATATTTAACCTTCAAATCATTAATTGCATTTTCCAGATCTTTTCCTTTATATTTCATTTTTAATAATTCTATTTCTTTTTTAAACCTATCTTTATTACCAGTTCTACAAGATGCAATAGCTTTTTTTTGCCAATATTCTGCTATTTTCTTGCCTAAATTTCTTGATCCTGTATGTATTGTAACAAATAAATCATCACTTTCATTAACTTCTACTTCTATAAAATGATTACCTCCACCAAGAGTTCCTAATGCTGAAAAAATATAACCACCAGGTAATCCTATTTTAGCAGGTAATTCTTTAAATATATAGTCCAATGAAAAATATTTTTCTAATTTTATATTTAATTTTTCATTTTTAAATATTTTATTAAATACATTACTTATTTTATTTAAATAATATTGCTTCTGCGATTTAAAAATATCTTCAAAAAATTTTTTATTTTCTTTTATTATAGAAGACTTTTCATGTGTATTTTGTCCAAGAGGTATAATTTCCCTTAATTTCTTATCAATAATTACCCAGTTATCCAAAAATTCTTCCTTTTTAATTTTACCTAATATACATGTACTAACACCACATCCAATATCATATCCTATAATAGATGGTATAATTTTATTAGTTAAAGGTGCAGTAAAACCTATCACACACCCAGCACCTGCATGAACATCAGGCATTATTCTTACTGGTCCAGTAAATACTGGATGATTTACAATACTATATATTTGAGATAATGCTTCATTTTCTATTTCATTAGTAAAAATAATAGCATCAGTATATTTTCCTTTTATCATAATTTATCTTATAAAAAATTAAAGTTTAAAAACAGTTTTTGCAGGAAACATATTAAATCCCATTCCATCTGATACTGTTGAAATATTATAATTACTTCTTGAGAAACTATAATTGTCAGATATTGACTTCCTCCTCTCCCTAAAGGAAGAGGATTCCCATCTACGCTATCGATGGAAGCGGTAATCCCTCACGGTTTCCCGCTGGTTCCTGCTTCAGCGTATACTCTCTGGCATACTCCACAGGCGTGACTTCCCGCAAGCCCTGCGGTAGGGTTATAAGGTTTTCCTTCCTCATCGCTCTCATTAAAACATTTATCGCACCTACCAAATCAGCATTAGACGTAAAACCACACTTTTTGCATACAAATACCGCTTGGTTTTTGCGGTTTTCCTTATTAGTGTAATCACATAGAGGACAGGTTATAGAGGTGTTTTTAGCGTCAACTCTAACCAGTTTCCCCCCATTTCTCTGGAGTTTATACTCAAGCAGTTCAAAGAACCTACCCCACGCTCGAGAAAGAATGCTTCTGTTTAAGCCTGATTTAGCTTTTACATTACGTCCGGGGCTGTCTTTTGTGCCTTTTGCAGATTTGGTTAGGTTCTTAACCTTTAAATTCTCTACAGCCACAAAGCCGTGTTTTTTGGCTATGGCTGTTGTTATTTTATGTAGGTAATCGTTTCTCACATTTGCTATCTTAAGCCACATCTTTGCTATTTTTCTTTGGTGTTTTTTGTAATTATTAGAAAACGGTGTCTTATCTCCTTTTTTGGTAGGGTGTTGTTTTCTCGAGAGTTGCCTTTGGAGTTTGATTAGTTTTTTCTCATATTTACTTAAATCAAGAGGCTCGAAGTAACAACCGTTGGATAGTGTGATTATCTTTTTTACACCTACATCTATACCCACGGGGTTGGATAGATTTTCTTTAATTGATGTGTCTTTTTCGGTAACTACGCTTATATACCAGCCATCGGCGTATCTTTTAACTGTTACATTCTTTGGTTTGCCAACTATGTTTCTTGATTTATAAAACCTAACCCATCCTATTTTAGGTAAAAATATTCTATTGTTATTTATCTTAAAGCCTTGAGGATATCTAAAGCTGTCTGGCGATTTACCTTTCTTCCTGAAGTCTGGAAAAGATATACCATTGCCTTTGGTAAAAGCACTGTCTATGGCTTTGTATAAATCCTTTAAGGTTTGTTGTAGAATTTGAGAATGTGCTTCTTTTAAGAAAGCGTATTCTTCGGATTGTTTCCATAATTTAAGCATTCCCGCCATTTCGTTATAGGTAGGTATAGTAGCAGTATTTTTGTAATATTGTGGCAAGTGGATATTGATGATTTTATCTACCTTTTTTATATCAAGCTTTTGTTTTATTAAAGCAATAGCTTTATTCCATACAAACCTACAAGAGCCGGCAAATTGGGCGAACTTGTTTTCTAACTCTTCATTGGTCTTGAGTTTAAATTTAAAGGCTTGACATGTAATCATTGTTATATTATAGTATTGGTCTATGGAAAAGTCAAGTAAAATTAGAACTGGTAGGCATTGTGTTTTTCTTCTGCATGTGCATTTGGTCTTTGTAACTAAATACAGAAAGAGCGTATTTCAAAAGAAACACTTAGAAACCTTAAAGGAAATCTTCGCCAAAGTCTGTCAAGATTTTGAGGCAGAACTGATAGAATTAAATGGAGAAAGCGACCATGTCCATTTGCTTGTAAACTATCCGCCAAAGGTGGCAGTCTCAAAACTGGTAAATTCGCTAAAAGGTGTTTCTTCCAGAAAGCTAAAACAAATCCATCCTGAATTAAGGCAGTATTACTGGAAAAACGCTTTATGGTCTCCAAGCTATTTTGCAGGTTCCTGTGGTGGAGCTCCGCTTGAGGTTATCAAACAATATATTGAAACCCAGAAGACACCCACTACATCACCTACCTAAAAGAATGTGTCTTGTGGGTGGTGGAGGGATAAAATTTTCAAAAATTCATTGTTTGATTCTAAATGACTAATCTTCTCTTTAATCTCATTATTGCTTGACTCTAATCGATTCATTCTTAACTCTAAACGTTCTAACCTATCTTTAATCTCATTATTACTTGACTCTAAACGATTCATTCTTAACTCTAAACGTTCTAACCTATCTTTAATCTCATTATTACTTGACTCTAAACGATTCATTCTTAACTCTAAACGTTCTAACCTATCTTTAATCTCATTATTACTTGACTTTAAACGTTCTAACCTATCTTTAATCTCATTATTACTTGACTTAATTTCTTTTTTAATTATTTGTCGAATTTGTTTTAAATAATAGTTATAATCATTCATTATTAATTACCTCTATTATTTTTATATATTATTTCTTGTACTACTTTTTTAATTTTTTATTCTGGTTCTGGAATTTCTTTACCTTCTTCATACCATTTTTTTATCAGCTCATTTTTAAATTCAATTAATGAATTGTAAGCCTCTTCAACTGTTTCACCACACGCACAACATGTATACTTTCCTAACTCCTTTATGTATGCATCAAATCCACCACCATCTTCTTCATCTATTTTTTCGATAATTATTTTATATTTTAAATTAAGATAATATTCTAGACTTTTTCTATTTTTATTATTTTTATTGTCTTTATTATCTTTAAAATTAACTATCTTTTTCATACTCTCTATAAACTGTTTATGTCCAGCTTCTTCTCCTATAACCTGTCCATCTTTTATTTTAACACCTATTTTTACTCTGTCATCAAACACAACTTTTACTCCTTTTTTTACTATTTTTATATTAATAATTATTTTTTCTGTTTTCTCTTCCTGAAACTTATTTTATCAAAACCCTTCATATCTCTTAAAATACTATCATCAATTTTTTCAGGTTCTTTCATTGTTAGATTATTATTTAATACCCATTGCTCTATTTCCATCCTAGCATCATAAGGTGATTTAATCTTTTGAAAATTATATGTTCTAATAATAGGATTAACTATAATTGATTGAGTTTGTACAGCAACAATAGGATAGTCATCAAGGTTAAAATTATACCCTAATAATTCGCTTTTTAACTTATTATATGTAATTAATTTATCATCAATATATTTAAAAATTGAATTTTTCATGACATACTTATGATAAGAGCCTTTACCTTCAAACTCTTCTAATATACATTTAGCTCTTCTATATTCAAAATTTTCTGTAATATACTTCCTTATTTCATTTGACGAATAAAAACATTTCTTATCTTTTTCATCTGATTTATCCATTATTAAACAAACATATACCTGTTTACAAAAAGATAAAACAGCAAAAGAAAAATAACGTCCACAACTTAACATACTTAATGGAAAATTATCAATTTTGAATAAGTTTTGAACATAAATTTTCTCTTGATACCTATTAAAAACAATTTGCTTATCTACACCATAAACATTTAAATTATCATAATAATCTTTAAAATTGGAGTTAATTAACATTTTATACTCCTTTATATCTGCTACTAATAATACTATAAATAATAATATTACATATAGTTATTATTTCGCTATTTTGTTAATAAATTCTCTTTACAATCATAGAGTTTAATTAACACCATTTTACCATCCTTTTTTATTGGAACTATCTTATAATCTTTTCTTGGATATGTCATACCATCTATATCTATAAAAATATCCTGATCAATAACATATGAAACAATAAAATTTATATTATATTTATTTTGAATACTAATATAATTATTAACTTTATTTTTATCCTTTATATAAACAGCAATACCATCAATTTTATCCCAATCTATCAATTTATACCATTCGTCAGAATCTTTTAATACCATCCAATCAACAGCTGTCACATCTTTATAATCAAGTAAATATTCATCATTTGTATTAACACGATAAAATTTATCACCTTCAATATAAATAGAAAAGTCCCATCTCGCTCTTTTTATAGGTAAACTATCTTCTTCTGCTTTATTTATTGCTTCTTTTAAAGATAAACCCCCTATTCTTTCATATTTAATACCAACAGCATCACATAATTTTGTTGCATTACCTTCTGGAGAACCACCAAAACAATATTTTTTATCTGTTTTATAACCACATATTTCACATTTTAAATATATTTCCGATTCATTATGATAGTAAGGTGTTCTCTCAATTTTTAAACTATTACCACATTCAGGACAATAGAAAATATAATTACTCATTTTCTCACTCCTATCACTTATTTTATATATTTCCAACTTTATATAATTATTATATAAAATTTTATATAAAATGTCAATTAGCTTTTATTAAAAATTATATGATATTTTATTTTAAATAAAGTAAAATATTTGTTATATAATAATATAACTAATTTTAAAGTTCTTTTAAAAAATATTAAAATAAAAACATTTAAAAGATAAAATATTTTTAAGGAATAATTAATGAAATTTCAATATTTTGTATTTATAGATAAAATAATTAAATCTATTAATAAACAATTTCCTAAACAATGTTCTTGTGGGTTTATTTTTTATGATGTTATAGATTTTATAGAAAATACTACTTTACCAGCTGATCAAAACCTTATGATTTGTAATGAGCATGTATATGAAATATTAGATTTAAGAAATTGTAATCAATGTCATTCAACACGAAGTATTAAATATCTTTTAAATAATCAAGATAAGAAAATATTATTAAGATATATTTATGAAGATATAGAAAAATATCAAATGAACGAAGATGTATTTTTACAAATGTTTAGAGATACTGTTTTTAATAAAATAAAAGAAACACATAATGATAAACAAAAATATTATAATATAAAAATATTAGATAATAGAATTTAGGTTTATAATTATGATAAATATTATTCAAACAGATATTATCGAAGTTTATAAAAAAGGTAATTATGTGTGTATACCTACTAATGGTTTTGTAAAAAAAGATGGACGTGCTGTTATGGGTGCAGGTGTTGCAAAAGTTATGAATGATTATATACCTGGTTTAGATACTCATTTAAGTAATCATATAAAGGAAAATGGACATAAAACTGGAATTATATATGAACGCATAATAAGCTTTCCTACTAAACCTGTTTACTGCACTAACAAAAAAGATTTAATAAAACAACCAAAGTTTGAATCTAAATATTACCCTGGTTTTTTAAGCATAGTGCAACTAATTTTGTGTAAGATTTTTATCCTCCTGTAATCTACCATATTTCTCAACTCTCTTATTCTTCAATACTATTAAAAAATAGTTCCAATGTTTCATCTTACGGGTTCTATAACTACCATTCATCTCCAATATCACTAAAAATACTACCTTTTCTAACGCTTTCTTATCATTAAATACTTCAATTACCTTAGATCGTCTTTTAACCTCCTTATGAAACCTCTCCAAAGGATTTGTAGTGTAAATATATGGTCTCATTAGAGCTGGATATTTCAAATAAGTCATCAACTCTGGCAAATCCCTTTCCCATGATGCAACCATCTCTGGATATTTATATGACCAGTTCCTGCGAAATATCTCAAAATTCCTTAAAAATTCCTCTTCATTCTCTTGCATGTATATGTTTTTCATATCTTCAGTTACAGCACTCTCATCCCGCTTGCGTACCTTGGATAATGAGCTCCGCACTTTGTGAACTACGCAAGTCTGAAAATCTGCTTTAGGATAAACCTCAAGTACTGCTTCTTTGATACCTTTTAAACCATCTGCTACAACTAATATTGGCTCCTGTAACCCTCTCTCCCTAAGCTCATATAGCAATTCCTTCCAGTTTAATGCACTTTCTCCACTACCACCAAATGTGTAAAATGCAAGAATCTCTTTATGACCATCCTCATCAATTCCCATAACTGTGTATATAACCTCACTTGATACCGTACCCCTTTTCAATTTTAAATATGTGCCATCTATAAACAAAATCGGATACCATTGTTCAAATCTTCTGTTGTGATATTTTTCCAACTCTTCCAAAATATCATCAGTTATCTTGCTCACCCACTTTGGAGAATACTTCTGACCAAGTAAATTCTCTAATGTTCGCACTATATCCCTGGTTGAACAACCTCCCTGATACATTGATATCACTATATCATCTAATTCAAACGTTGTACGTTTATATGGCTCTAAAAATGATGGCTGAAATTTTATCTTTCGTGTCCTTGGTATTTTTACCCCTTCTACTTTACCAAAAATTGTATTAAAATTGCGTGTATAATATCCATTCTTACTATCAGCATTTAATGAACAGTGGACCTCTCTTTCTATTTCTCCAAGCTTTTCTAAAAAATTAACAAACTGTTTTGACATAAATTCCATAAAAATTTCTCTAATATCCTTTCTTTTTTCAAATAATTCAGCTAAATTATAATTATTCATGGGGTATACCTCCTCCTTTTTCTTTTTTATGGGGTTAAGTAGATTACAGGAGGTATACCTCTTTTGCAATCCTTACACAAAATTCTTATACACTACCTTTTTAAGTAAATCAACAATTGATTTAATTACTAATTCATTATTAGAACTATTTAATTTAATAAAAACAAAAAATATTAAAGGTAAAATATACCTTCCATTTCCTGGTATTGGTAATGGTGGATTAAATATACACGATATAAAAGGTATTTTATTTTTTATATCATGGTTTAACAGTTAATATGAAGATGTTAATATAAATTTAATATATAAAAATGTTAACAAAAATATAAATAAATATGATATTATATTTATTAAAGATTATTTAAATTATGATATCGGTTTTATTTCAGGATTTCAAACTGGAATAGATTATGAAGGTTTAAAAATCATAGATAATTTAAGAGTTAAATGTAGTAAAAGAATTTCATTATCTGGTTTTACGACATATAAAAATCAAGCTGGTGAAATTACAATAGATAATTTCTCAAAATATACTAGCATTGTTAAATTAAAAAATATAAGTTATAACAAAAGAACTGTATTAAATTTAACCTACAGCGATATTACTCTTATTTTTGCAGATCAATTAAATGGTGGTACATTATTCACTTATAAGCAATGTAAAAATAAAAATAAAAAAGTTTTTCTTTTAGATAAAATATCAGAAAAAAATACAGATGATTTAATAACAATTGCTAATGAATTAGCTGACTATACTAACAATAAAATTAATAAAAATAAAAGTATAGTTATTAATATAGCAGGTAATCGACTTCAAAAACTATATAATTACAATAAAGTATTAAATAATATAAATAAATTTTTTGAAATATTTATAGATAAAATAAATAAGAAGATAAAACCTGTTTATAATACAAATAACAACTTTGAATTATAAATTACACTTTCTAAATTTTTCATCTTTTTTAGCATCTTTTTTATACTGTTTTAAATCAGACAAAAAACTTTTATAGCATCTTATTATAAAAAACATTATAATGAAAAATAAAGAATAATTAATACAAAATATAAAAAATTTACTGAACATAATTACTGTTATTTAATTGTTTATCTCTTCTTTATTCATTTTTTCTTGTATCTCTTCTTGTCTTTTTTTCTCTCGATCTGCTAACTTTATTAATTCATTTGTTATCATGCAAAAAAGTATAAGAGCTATATAAAAAAGCATATATATTACAGGATTTTCAATAGCAAGAGGTATTAAAGGAGCGAATATTTTATAAGGAATTAAATAAAATATTAAATAAAATATTAAATATATAAATAATCCTATAAGTCCTACAAGAAAAAATAATCTTATAATATTAGTTATAGTAATCTTTTTATCCATTAATACAAACCTCCTTTTTTATTTAAATTTAATATTAAACTTTTCACCAAAATCCAAATCTATAACTTCAATCATAACATTAACAAATAAGTCTGGATTCATGCATACATCATAACACTTCTCAGCGTAATATTTAGTTAAAGCAGGAACTCCAGCACGTGAAACATTTCTTATTACTAATTTTTTTCTCTTATTACAAGCTTTTGTATCCTGGATTTTTCCCAACGTACAATAATGAAGCATACGAATTGCAGATTTTTTTACTGCACGTTCTTTTTCTGGAAGTTTAGTCCAGCATTCCGCTGCTATACTTAAATTAGATAAAAAAAACATTAAAAAAAAATGTGGAAAATACTTTTTTCATTTTAAACACCTTCCTTTCTTTCTATTTTTAAATATTAAAGCACAAAATTACTACATATTCAATACTAGGGGAGCTTAAGCCCCCCTGCTCTTACTTTTTTTACTTTACTTAGGGGTGTCTCCCCTTTCCCACTTTGTGGGTGTCTCCCACTCAATAATTATTATTAATATTTATATAATATAACATAAATATAATATTATTTAAAAAATAATTATTAATTAATTTTTATCACTAATAAATCTTGTATCTTTTAGTAGTTTTTCAAGTTTACTAAATTTACTAAATAATCCCCATTCTTGACTTCCTTTGTCTTGTTCATAAGAACTTGGAGCAATTTTAAAATCTACTAAATCAATATATTTACTAAATAACCCTTCCACTGTATAAAATTGTTGTAATATATTATTTCCAAAAACAGTTTGTAGAGTTTCTTTACCAACTTGTCTAGCATATAAAGTATCGCAATTAAATAAAGTAATAGTGTCATTATCTACCATTTTTTTAAGTTGTTTTAATATATTCGCATGATTCCATTTATGTTTTTTAAAGTTTTTACCTCTTCCTATTTCTTTAAATCCTAATAGTAAAATATTAATATTACCTAACCCTTTTTCTCTTGCTTTTTTAGATATTTTTTCAACCATATCAATAAAAGTATTTTCATTATGTAATTCAGCTATAAAATGAAAGTTAATATTATCCTCAAATACTTCCATGTCATATTCGTCTACTGTATTTAGAGCATTAAATACTAAATCAATATCTTTGTAATCGGTTATAGATACACCAAAACCAATAGGATGACGAGCATAAAAGAGTAGGTTATTTTCTTTTGCATAATGTACATACTTTTTAAAATCAATAGCTTTTAATGTAAGATTAATTTTAATATAATGACTGCCATGGTATAACATATGCCATATAAATGGATGTTCAATAGGATTACCACCACCCACTGCAATCTCCATAACACCTATATCAGCGAGTTTTTTAATAAAATCTGTTAGATCAACAAATGAGTGGTTACCTTCTTTTGTTGAATTTTGATAACACATAGGACAGTTGTTACTACATTTATTTGTTATCTTTAAGTCAATCAGAGATGGTATTGGTAGTTCACCATCATTAATATATGCCTTTATTAAATCTTCAATACTATTAAAATCAGAGTATGTAAAACGATATTTATTACCAATCATAATAGTTATATGATATTTATTTATTAATACTTTTAACTTACTAAAACTATAATCAAATTTAATATTAGATTTTTCTTTAGTTAAACTATTAATAACATTTTCATCACAATAATCATCTTCATCGCAATAATCATCATTACCACCTACAACCACAGTGTAATCATCAAGAAATAGCTTGGCCAGTACCTGAAATATTTTAAACTTACTGTTATTGTCTAAATTTTCCTGCCCTTCCACAACTATTACAGATGCATGGTCAAAAGAGATATCTTTTTGTTCAAGGTAAGACTTAATAAATTTTTTATCGTTAAAACCATATTCTTTAATCATATGGTCTAATGCTTTTTTCTTCAGGTTTCCCAAAAAATATCGTAAATTGGAAAGTACATATTTAATTTTCTCATTTTTACTGGTTAATACGAACCAGTTCCAACCATATGTATACCCACCATAATCATAGACACTTCTAACATCTTCTTTTACATCTTTAGGTTTTTTTACATAAACTAAGCAGTGAGATGAAGAAGAATTAGTATTGTTTCCTATTTGATAATTAATAAGTTTCATGTAAAATCTCCTGTTTTATATTAATTTATTCTTATTTATTTAATATTTTATTAATAACTTTTTTCAATTTGTTTAAATCTAATCCTTTTTCATCTATATAAAAGAAATCACTATAAGCTGATTTATTATTTTTTAGCTCTATTTCAAATTTATTATCTGTAAATGTTATAATGTATGAAATATCTTTATTTCCTATTATATTATCTAAAATATTAATTATATCTGTTATAATTGTTGACTCTAACTCATTTACTTTTTCTATTGTTTTATATAATAACTGAATATTATTATTTATTTTTGTATACATAATATTCGACATCCTTCTTGTTTTATTAATATATTATACAATAATTTTATGCATATGTCAAACTATTTTAATTATAAAACTATATAAATTATAACTTAAAAATCTCTCTTTCATATTGATAAACTTCTTCAAACGTATAATTAATTTCATTATTTAAATCTTTGTCTATTTCGAAATCCTTTTGAAACTGTTCAATTTTATATTTATCCTCATCTGTAATTTTAGTTATGTATAAATCATAATTTCACCTCAAACTTTTTTTTCAAACTTTATTTAAACATTCATCTGTATAAGTTATAACAAATATATGGTTTATTTTAAAAATAAGCTAAAATTAATTAATAAAAATTGTTATTTTTAAATTTAAATTTTTAATTTTTATTTATTTTTTGTTATATATAAAAAATAATAATTTAATAATTAAAAGTTAAATAATAAGTATATTAAAAAAATAGGGGTGAATTATGCGAAATATCATGTTATTAGTTGCTATTCTTAATTTCATGTTAACATCTATAAGTTTTGCTGAACAAGTTATCTACTATCCTCAATTTGCAATTAATATTATAAGTAAACCTAATTTATATAAGTGTATAAGTCAACTTTCTGAGATTGACTGTAATCAAGAAAAAGTAAAAGTTTTTATTAAATTTTATAAAGATAATAATTCTCAAAGTATAAACAAAATTCAATTAAGTACAATTTACGGAAATGAAATTATTAAAGATCCTTTAATAATTGATTTATTTATTAAATTATTAGCAGTTGATACTAATATAAAAATAACAACTAATAACAATAGTTAATTTAATATTTATAAATAAAATTATATAAAATTTAATTTTAAGAAAAATATGAAATAAAAAAAAATTGTTATTTTAATAACACTATTCTTATTTAATATTATATGATTTACAGCAATATAGGTTTTTATTTTGTAAGATGATCTTGGAAATTTTGTATTAAATCATGGAGAATTACATATGGATAAACAAGTTGATGAAATGGAATATTGATAACATCGGTTTTATTGTTTTTGTTAATTTCTATTCTTAATTGTTTATTTTGTAAAAGTATAGATATTGCCATAAACTTATCATTGTTTTCGTCGTTATAGATATATTTATTCTTATATACAGGATAAAATTGATATAATTGTAACAATTTAATGATATCATTTATTAATATGTTTATTTTTTTATCAATCTCTTCATTAATTTCTTTATTAAAAAATATATTATTATAATTCATATAAATTCCTTTACTTTTTTCAATTTTTAATACATCAGAAACTTTAAATTGCAAACACTAATTTTTAAATTTATTTATGTTTTATTTATCTGTTATAATTAAATATGTAAACTTAATACATACATTAGAGGTTAATTTTATAATGTCTCTTAGGAATATATTATCACCGAAAAATAAAACTGGCTGGACAATAGCTCATAAAATGGCAGAACAAGGGGGCTTTTTAAAGATAAAAACATATTAAAATTAGCTGATAATAACGGCTAGAGTGTAGCACATATTTTGGCAACAATAAAAAATATATGAAATATTAATAACTTATGTTAACATTTATTTTAGAATTTAACTAATATAACTAACATGAGGTAAAATAAAAGTATGAAATATTTAAAAATTGTAGAATTAGTCAGAAAAGGACATATTTTTAATGATCCAGATATATTAAAATTGTCAAATGAATATGGCTGGACAATAGCCCACGAACAAACAGTAAATGATTGGGTAACAAATGCTAAAGAAATACTAAAATTATCCAATGATATTGGTTGGTCAGAGGCACATAAAATGGCAGAAAGAAACTGGAATACTAACGATATTGAAATACTTAAACTACGAAACAAATATGGTGAAACAGTAGCACACATATTAGCAAAAGCAAATTATTTTCGAAATGCGTATCCTTTTAAATGGAAGAAAATTTTATTATTAAAAAATAATGACAAAATATATGTATTTTGTAACTATTACAAAAAACCTAATTTAAACAACCTGGCAACTGATGGTTTATTTGCTGTCAAATTACTTAAAAACACAAATAATTTAATTTCCAAAATTACACATCCAACAAGTTTAATGTATTATACAGAAAAAATAAGATTTCAGGCTGATTTTTATAATAAATTAGATCAAATGTTAAAATTTTATATTAGTTTAAATAATTATATATGCTAATAAAAATAATACTAAACACACTAAAACACACTATAGGAACAAATATAGAAACAAAATAGGAGCAAGATATGAAAAAACAGATAATGGAGAAAAAATACAAGATTAAAGAACTGAAAGAATCTTTTAATGGGTTATATACCTTAGCGCATCAATTAGCTGATGAAGGCTGGATTACTTTTAACAAAAATATACTTAAATTAAAAGATTATAATGGTAAAACTGTGGCACACTATATGGTTGAATATGGATTTACTGATTTTAAGGATTTTGAAATATTAAGTTTAGCGGATAACAACGGTTGGACAGTTGCTCATGAATTAGTAAAATGTGGAATTAAATTTAACGATAAAAATATACTTAAACTAAAAGATAATAACAATCACACTGTAGCACATATTCAAGCAGAACATGGTTGGATAACGAAAGATGAAGAGCTTTTGAAACTTAAAAACAATAAAGGACTTACCGTAGCTCATATTATTGCAAATAATAATAAAGATGTTATGTTTTTAAACTCTGATATCTTAAATTTAGCTGATAATGATGGCTGGACAGTTATGCATTCTTTAGCTCGTAATAAATATATTTTTACCCAACCTAATGTATGGAATATATCTACAAATGAAAATAATGTATCTATTGCTCATGTTATGATATATAGTAGTGGTTATACATTTAAATACAAAAAAATTTTATTAAAAAAAATTTTATTACAAAAACAACAAGAAGATTTACCTGCATGGTTTTTAAAATTTGGTATTATAATTCTAAATTCTCATAGTTTATCTTTATCTTTTGATACTAGAGAAATGATTATAGAAGCAAAATTAATTAAAGATATTTATAAAACTGTACCTAAAAAATTTAATAAATTTAAAACAGAAAAAATGAGAAAGTATAATAATTTTTATAAAACACTGAATATTTTAATAAAGAAAAATATAAAACTTATTAATATGTGTTAATTAAATATATTTTATTTATTTTTAACTAATTATATTTGTTTATATTTGTTATATATAAAAGTAGATAAAAATATTTGTTAAATTGTATTATGATTTAAGATATATTATAACTTAGAGGTATACTATGACATATGAAGAAAAATACAAATTAATATTAGAAAAACTTAATTCAGGTGAAAAAATTACTTTTTCTGATGTATACGTATTAATATTTAACGGTTATTATTTTTATAGTCTACAAATATTAAAATTAACTAAGTATGATAATAAATGGACCATAGCTCATGAACAAGCATCACGTGGTTGGACAACTGAAGATAAAGATATTTTAAAATTAGCTAACGAAGATGGTTTTACAGTAGCACATATACAAGCAAAAAAAGGCTGGATAACTAATGATAAAGAAATCTTAAAATTAGCTGATAATAATGGTCGAACAGTAGCCCATGAACAAGCTTATTACGGTTGGACTACAAATGATAAAGAAATATTAAAATTAGCAACTAAACATGGTTGGACAGTAGCTCATGAACAAGCACGTAATGGTTGGACAACTGAAGACAAGGAGATTTTGAAACTAGCAGATGAAAAAGGCTGGACCGTAGCTCATGAACAAGCACGTAATAAATGGACAACTGAAGATAAGAAAATTTTAAAATTAGCTGATAAAAAAGGCTGGACCGTAGCTCATGAACAAGCACGTAATGGTTGGATAACTGAAGACAAAGAAATCTTAAAATTAGCTAACGAAGATGGTTTTACAGTAGCACATATACAAGCAAAAAAAGGCTGGATAACTAATGATAAAGAAATCTTAAAATTAGCTGATAATAATGGTCGAACAGTAGCCCATGAACAAGCTTATTACGGTTGGACTACAAATGATAAAGAAATATTAAAATTAGCAACTAAACATGGTTGGACAGTAGCTCATGAACAAGCACGTAATGGTTGGACAACTGAAGACAAGGAGATTTTGAAACTAGCAGATGAAAAAGGCTGGACCGTAGCTCATGAACAAGCACGTAATAAATGGACAACTGAAGATAAGAAAATTTTAAAATTAGCTGATAAAAAAGGCTGGACCGTAGCTCATGAACAAGCACGTAATGGTTGGATAACTGAAGACAAAGAAATCTTAAAATTAGCAGATAAAAAAGGTTTAACAGTAGCACATACACAAGCAAAAAATGGTTGGATTACTTATGATAAAGAAATTTTAAAGTTAATTGATTATGAACAAGACAGTGTTTTATATACAATAATAAAAAATTATACAAAGACAAAGCTTGTATGTATTGATTATGATTTATTAAAACTTCCTAGAGGTAGAAACTCATATATTTGTAATGAATTAGCACTTAAAAATAATTTTTTAATTAAGTCAAAAAAAATATGTAATTATAAATCTATTTTTAATTCTACTTTTACTGATTATTTAATTAATAAAAATTCTTCAAAAATAGATCCTAATGTAGAAGCATTAGTTTATTTAAAACTATTTAAAAAACCTACTACATTAATAAATAGAAATTTACATTCATCTAAACGAGGCAAGATATTACTTAAGCAAATTAAATTTTATAAACTACTGAATGATAATATAAAATTAATGTTTTTATTAAATAATATTTGTTAAATTTTAAGAATGCTTAAACTAAATTTATTTTTTTTAAGTTATTAATTATTATATTTATATATATTTTAATGTTTTATCTTATGTTATATAATTTATATAAAGTTATCAAAAATTAAAAATAATTATTATTAAATTATTAAATAATATTGATAGATGGAAAAATATTATGAATTATAAAAAAGCTTTAGAAAAAGTAAAACAAGGACACTTTTTTGAAGATAAGAATATTTTGAAATTGGCAAATAAACATGGTTGGACAGTAGCTCATGAACAAGCTTCTTATGACTGGATAACTGAAGACAAAGAAATATTAAAACTAGCTGCTAAAAATGGTTGGACTGTAGCACATGAGCAAGCAAACGAAGGCTGGACAACTGAAGACGAAGATATTTTAAAATTAGCAGATAATACTGGTTGGACAGTGGCTCATGAACAAACCAAACAGGGATGGGTAACTGACGATAAAGAAATTCTAAAATTAACAGATAACAATGGTAACACAGTAGCTCATATACAAGCAAGTAATTCTGATAATTGGTATTGGTTTGTAGAAGACAAAGATATATTAAAATTAGCTAACAAAGATAATTGGACAGTAGCCCATGAACAAGCCAAACAAGGTTGGATAACTAATGATAAAGAAATTTTACAGTTAACTCATAAATATGGTCAAACAGTAGCCCATATTATAGCATCTGCAACTGGTTACTCACTTAAATATAAAAAATTACTTGAACTTAAATATAATGAATTATTAAAAGATTTAGATTATGATGTAGCTTGTTCTATAGATATTTATGTAGGAGTAGAGAACTTACGAACTAAAATAAGTGATGAATCAGATAAGATTAGTAGTATAAAATTAATAAATAAATTAATTTCAAATGATAATTATTTTAATAATATTGTAAAATATAATAATAGTTTAGACATTTTAAATTTTGGAGCAGGTCTTAATTCAAATAATTATATAGATATTAATTATATTAAATTAATTAAATTTTATAAAAAATTAGATTTTGAGATTAAAAAATATTTATTAACAGCTAATATTTGTTAATGTATGTAATAGGTATATTATGAATAGATATATTATGACATACGAAGAAGCTTTAGAAAAAGTAAGACAAGGTTCCTTTTTTAAAGATAAAAAAATACTTAAATTAGCTAATGAAACTGGCTGGACAATAGCTCATGAACAAGCATGGAATGGTTGGATCACAGAAGATAAAGAAATCTTAGAACTAGCAAATGAAACTGGTTGGACAGTAGCACATAAGCAAGCAGAACACGGCTGGATTACTAATGATAAAAACATATTAAAATTAGTTAATACTCAAGGTAAAAGTGTAGTTGGTATAATAGCTAAAAATAAATCAATTAAAGAATGGTTACCTTTAGATTTTAATATTTTAAATTTCGAGGGTGTAATAGATTATTATGACAAACTTAATAAAATAAAATTAGCAGCTTTTATAGCAGTAGATCCTAACTATAAATATATACCTAAGTATAAGAAATTTTTATTATTAAAATATAAAACTAGATATATAATTAAATATAAAGATTATAATAAACTTAAAATATCTGAATTTTATGTGATATTACATCATTTACAAGATACTAATAACAAAAACTTTAATGTCATATCAGGTATTAAATTAATTAATAAAAATTTAACAGACAATAATTATATTTATAAATTAGAAAAATTAAAAGCGCCTTTAAAAAATTATTTTATTGCTCCTAATTATATTAAATTAATTGAGTTTTATAAAAAGCTAAATTTGGAAATTAAAAAACATCTATTAACAACTAATATTTGTTGAAATATATTATGACATACGAAAACGCATTAAAACAGGTAAAAAACAGTCAAGTTTTTGAAGATAAAACAATACTGAAATTAGCTAATGACAAAGGTTGGACTATAGCTCATGTACAAGCAACATGGAGTTGGATAATTAATGATAAAGAAATATTAAAATTAGCTAATAAAAGAGGTCGAACAGTAGCTCATGTTATATTATACACAACTGGTTATATGTTTAAATATAAAAAATTACTTCAAATTTTAAAAATTATGTTATAATAAATAATAAAAAAGGTAACATTAATGAGTATTAAACTTCAAAAAATAATGGAAAATGAATATGAATTTAATAAATTAAAAAAAATTATAAATAAAAATACTGGAAATACATTAGCACATAAACTTGTTGATGAAGGTTATATTTCAAGAAATTTTAAAATATTAAAATTAAAAAATAATAAAGGTTGGTCAGTTGCTCATTATATGGCTAACGAAGGACATGTATTTATAGATTATAAGATTCTTAAATTAAAAAATAATTTAGGTATTACTGTAGCTCATATTATGGCTGAAAAAGGTTATTTGTTTAATGAATTCAAAATATTAAAACTGGCTGATAATAACGGTAATACAGTAGCTCATATTCAAGCAAAAAAAGGTGATTTAATAACAGATCCTGAAGTACTAAAACTTACAAATAATGAAGGTACTTCAGTTGCTCATATTTTGGTTTCTCGTGGATACTGTTTTACTGATAAAGAAATCTTATCTATAGCTGATAAAAAAGGACATACTGTTGCTCATGAAATGGTAATAGATGGTTATATTTTTACAAACTCTGATATATTAAAACTAAAAAATAATGATAATTGGTCAGTTGCTCATGCACAAACTAAAAATAAATTCGCTGTAAAAAATAAAAAAATACTACTTCTTTCGACTAATTATGTTTTTAGAAATCAAAATGTATATAGTCTTATTTTACAAAATTTTGAAGATAAAACTACTACAATGTATACTAAATTGGTAACTAAAAATATATACGATTCACTATACAATATACATAATAAAAAATATGATGAAATCAATTTTTATAAAAATTTAAATCAATTAATTAAAAATTATATATTAATTTCATCTATCTGTTGATTTATAACTACATATCCATATTTTGATTTTGGTTATTCATATTTTGATTATTAGTATTATTCATATTGTTTTCTTTTTTCCACATATTAAAAAGTTTATCTACATCTTCCAATTCAAGATTAAAATCATCTAAATATTTTTTAACTTGAGTTTGATTATTTGTAATAACAAGTAACTTAAAATTATTTGTATAACCATATTTTTTATTTATTCTTTTAACAGTACGTATTAAGTCAGACATAAATTCTGGGGTGTTTTCATCTGCAAAGTCAAAATCTGATATTATTGTAATTTGATTAAAACTTATTGGATTTTTTCGTTTTAAATATTCATTTTGTAAGAATTCTACAATAGGTTTAACTTCTGTACCGCCATTATAATCAGTAAAAACATACTCATATTGTCCTGTATCATGATTAAACCTTTTACCTACTAATCCAGCTTTACCTGAAAATGATACAACAGTAAATTCAGTTTTACATAAACTTTCTAAACGATTTAATAAATCTATAAAAAATGGTACATATTTTACAAAAGAACCTGATGTGTCTACAATAAATAACGGATGAGCAAACTGTTTCTTATGTCGTTCATTAACTACACCATAATGTCTTGTTTTCTTTGTAGAAATTTTGGAAACATCTAAATCATCTTCATAAATTTTAGCCTTAGTATTACCTTTCCCTGTTTTTGGAACATGATAAAAATAATTCCTATATAAATGCTCATCTACACTTGTTATTTCATCATTTTCTGGTAAGTTCAATATAAAACTATCTCCTTCCCCTAATCCAGCATCTTGTTGTTTATTTAAGCGTTCAGCTATTTTATCTAATAATTGTTTTAATTCATTTAAATCTTTTACATTATACTGATTTTTTTTACTCATAGCTTCAGCACGAGCATCTTCAATCGCCTTTTTCCCTGGAACATGTTCTTTATTAGAACTATTATTTTGATTATTATTTTGATTATTTTGTTGTTGGTTAGTAGACTGTTTATTTTCACATTCTCCTGGTTTTCCTGAATGCTTTTGCCCAGCTTGTTGATTTGGTTGTTGTTTTTGCTGCTGTTTAATCTTTTCTACAATATCTTTCTTTTTAATATTTAAGATATCTTGAACTAAATCTGATACTGATGATGTTAAACCAGAATCATTAGGTGCAGATGGAGAATAATCTGGTTGGCCACCATTGGTGCCATGTTGATTATAAAAATCTTCTAAACTTTCAGATAGTTGATTTAAAAATTCCTCTAATTTCTTTTCAAATTCCTCTTGTTGTTTTTTCATTTCTAATAATTTATCAATTATTGTTAAAATTATACTTCTATATATTTCCACTGTGTTAGATACATAAAATAATTTTTTCATTCCGGGTAGTTTAGTATCTAACATTTTTTCTAATGCATTTATTACATTATCAAATTTAATAGATTTAATTTTTTTCCCTTTATATGTTAATCCATCAAACCCAATATCCTCATTAATAAATGCATCTTGTATTAAATTTAATATTTGATTGGATATTTTATAAAATATTGATGAATGTATTACATTATCTAATTCAGGTACTTCTTTTAATTTAGCTCTTTTTAAAATATTTTCAAAATCTAAATCATTACGTAATAAATGCAATAATTCATGCCATATTAATTTTTTTATTGTTTCAGGATCATTTTCATTGAGAATACCTGTATTGTAATATAACCCTAAAAATTTACCTTGATAATCATAAGACACATATGCAACAGGATCATTTGAATCATCAATATTGGAATCTACAGTAAAAGGAATTACTTTTATCTTCGATTGACTTCCTCCTCTCCCTAAAGGAAGAGGATTCCCATCTACGCTATCGATGGAAGCGGTAATCCCTCACGGTTTCCCGCTGGTTCCTGCTTCAGCGTATACTCTCTGGCATACTCCACAGGCGTGACTTCCCGCAAGCCCTGCGGTAGGGTTATAAGGTTTTCCTTCCTCATCGCTCTCATTAAAACATTTATCGCACCTACCAAATCAGCATTAGACGTAAAACCACACTTTTTGCATACAAATACCGCTTGGTTTTTGCGGTTTTCCTTATTAGTGTAATCACATAGAGGACAGGTTATAGAGGTGTTTTTAGCGTCAACTCTAACCAGTTTCCCCCCATTTCTCTGGAGTTTATACTCAAGCAGTTCAAAGAACCTACCCCACGCTCGAGAAAGAATGCTTCTGTTTAAGCCTGATTTAGCTTTTACATTACGTCCGGGGCTGTCTTTTGTGCCTTTTGCAGATTTGGTTAGGTTCTTAACCTTTAAATTCTCTACAGCCACAAAGCCGTGTTTTTTGGCTATGGCTGTTGTTATTTTATGTAGGTAATCGTTTCTCACATTTGCTATCTTAAGCCACATCTTTGCTATTTTTCTTTGGTGTTTTTTGTAATTATTAGAAAACGGTGTCTTATCTCCTTTTTTGGTAGGGTGTTGTTTTCTCGAGAGTTGCCTTTGGAGTTTGATTAGTTTTTTCTCATATTTACTTAAATCAAGAGGCTCGAAGTAACAACCGTTGGATAGTGTGATTATCTTTTTTACACCTACATCTATACCCACGGGGTTGGATAGATTTTCTTTAATTGATGTGTCTTTTTCGGTAACTACGCTTATATACCAGCCATCGGCGTATCTTTTAACTGTTACATTCTTTGGTTTGCCAACTATGTTTCTTGATTTATAAAACCTAACCCATCCTATTTTAGGTAAAAATATTCTATTGTTATTTATCTTAAAGCCTTGAGGATATCTAAAGCTGTCTGGCGATTTACCTTTCTTCCTGAAGTCTGGAAAAGATATACCATTGCCTTTGGTAAAAGCACTGTCTATGGCTTTGTATAAATCCTTTAAGGTTTGTTGTAGAATTTGAGAATGTGCTTCTTTTAAGAAAGCGTATTCTTCGGATTGTTTCCATAATTTAAGCATTCCCGCCATTTCGTTATAGGTAGGTATAGTAGCAGTATTTTTGTAATATTGTGGCAAGTGGATATTGATGATTTTATCTACCTTTTTTATATCAAGCTTTTGTTTTATTAAAGCAATAGCTTTATTCCATACAAACCTACAAGAGCCGGCAAATTGGGCGAACTTGTTTTCTAACTCTTCATTGGTCTTGAGTTTAAATTTAAAGGCTTGACATGTAATCATTGTTATATTATAGTATTGGTCTATGGAAAAGTCAAGTAAAATTAGAACTGGTAGGCATTGTGTTTTTCTTCTGCATGTGCATTTGGTCTTTGTAACTAAATACAGAAAGAGCGTATTTCAAAAGAAACACTTAGAAACCTTAAAGGAAATCTTCGCCAAAGTCTGTCAAGATTTTGAGGCAGAACTGATAGAATTAAATGGAGAAAGCGACCATGTCCATTTGCTTGTAAACTATCCGCCAAAGGTGGCAGTCTCAAAACTGGTAAATTCGCTAAAAGGTGTTTCTTCCAGAAAGCTAAAACAAATCCATCCTGAATTAAGGCAGTATTACTGGAAAAACGCTTTATGGTCTCCAAGCTATTTTGCAGGTTCCTGTGGTGGAGCTCCGCTTGAGGTTATCAAACAATATATTGAAACCCAGAAGACACCCACTACATCACCTACCTAAAAGAATGTGTCTTGTGGGTGGTGGAGGGATAAACATCTGAAAATAATTTTGAATAAAATTCTGCTACATAAGAAGGAATATTTTCACTTAAAATATTCAATAATCTTTTGTTTATAGCATTCCTTGTATAATCTGTATGATACTTAATATTTGCTGTATTAAACATTAATTTACCTCAAACCATAAAATTTATAATTTATAAAATTTAATAATTTTTATTCAAAATTTTCTCTTAACAACTCATTTTCATAACTCTTATATAAATAAATAAAACAAGGAATAAGATAACGTAATAAAGTTTCATAAGATTTATATAACTGCTGTGTGGATATTATAGTATTGCTTACAATAATATCAAATAATTCAAAATATTTAGAACTAATTGAATTTAATAAAGTTAATATTTCTTCTTCTTTTAAACTGTAGTTAATTTTATATAAATCAAAAGGAACATTATTTACAATATTTAAACCATATAAACCTAAAATTTTACCTGTATCAAAAAATAATTTAGTAAGAACAGACATTGGTAGATGTAAAATAGCTTCTATTAAGTCAAAATATTTTTTAGCATATGAAGAATTTAATAAACTAGTATCAAAATTATTAGATCTAAAAAAATCATAAATAATATCTTTGTAATTAATCTTTAATTTTTGCTTATTTTTTTTAATTAAGTCTTCTAATATAGAATAATTATTTAAATTAGCTAATACACTATAATAATAAAAAAGGCTACTTGTAGTATGCAAGTAGCCTAACTTATTAAAATAACTTTGTATTGAATTTTTTGAAAAAACCATTGAATTAAAAAATCCTTTATATATTGCATCAGGTTTTATTATTTCACTTGTATACATATTAACACCTCAAACTTATCTTTATACAATATACATATTTATTTACATATTCATACCTAATTCTTCTAATTTTTGATTAATAGTTTGTTCTAACTGATTAAAATATTTAGTAATTTTTTCTTCAGCTACAGGAATAGTTGATTGAATTAATCCCATTTTAAATTTCTCTTTTTCATTTAACATAAATGTAGGTAACTGTTCTTCATAGAATTTGAATACTTTATTCATTCCTTCTTTCATTACTTTACTTAATACTTTCAATAATTCAGCTTGAACTTCACGAGAATTTTTAAAATGTGTACTAATTTCAGCTGCTGCTTGAGAATAATAATTCATAAATAACTGCTCAAAATTTTGGAAATACATGTCTATTATTTTTGAATATTTCTCCACTAACTCTTCTTGTGGAATACTTTCCAACTTACCTATACCTTCTTTTATTTCTACTACCCTATCCATATCTAAATTCATTGCTTCTTCCATTAAAGCTACAAAAAAGTTAAAAGTTGTCCTAGTTGCTTGATCTTTAAATGCTTTTTTTACTTTAGTGAATTCTTTTTGGTCTAATCCTGTTGCATTTTCAGGTACACCAAAATGAATAGCTAAATACTTACCATAAGTATCATGAAGTGTACTTTCATATTGATAATCCATTAACATTTCGTAAGCATGCATTTGTTTTTCTGAATCAGGAAACCATGAAAATATCATTGGTTCCTCAACAGCCATTTGAGCAACTGACAAATAAGGATATGATTCGCCGTCAACTGTTTCTGCATATGATGTAAATACTTCTTCAAATTTGTGAGGATATTTATCTTCCAATAAAGCTATAAGGTTACCCAAAGCAAAAGTGTTAAAGAAAACAGTATCCTTGTCCTCTCTAATGAGCTTTTTGAATGCCAACCCAATTAACTCTGATAATCCTACTTTAGTTAATTCAATACCATAGTTTTCTTTTAAATTTTTTCTAGATTCTTCATCTAATTCAAGTACAAATGGGTTTTTATCTTCTAATTTCATTTCTTTAGCAAATTTCTCTATTTCCTCACTTTCCCAGTAATGCTCTTCTCTAAGGAAATGTGCTATTTTTTCTACATGGTCACATAAATTTGCCATGAATATACCTCCTTTTATACAAATTTATAACTTTAAATCGTTGTGTACATTGTTATAATTAGCTTCTATATCTGTGTTATTCTTTTCATATTTAATATCAAAATAATATAATAATTCTTCTTCAATAAGTTCAGGTAATATAGGATTACTACAATTACATAAAACATGTAATGTATCAGGTTCGTTATTTGATTTTATATATAAATCACTAAAGTCGTTTTCTTTCAATGCAGTCACTAAAATATCACTACTTACAACATCAAAAGATGAGGTTACGTAAAACTCCAAATTATTATTGCAATTTTCACATTTTATACTCATAGACCACCTCACATATTATTTTCAAAATTATATATTAGGTTCATCTGAAACTACTGTATTACTATTCTGTTCAGTATAACTACTGGTAGCATCAGAATCAGGTTCTTTCTCTACATTTTCTAAAGATTCTTTATACTCTTGCTCTTTCTCTTTGACTAATTCTACAAGTTCATTTATTCTATTTTCAAATTTATCTAATATTTCACTATCAAGGTTTTGCTCTTTTAAACTTTTTATAACTGTACTTACAGCTTTTTTAATTTTTCTTTCATCTATAAATGATACTTGAGAATAGCTCTTCGAAGTAAAATTGCGCAGTAAGAATGTTGACATTTGCACAATCTTCCTTTGTACAGGCTCTAAATAAGCATTTTGAAATTGTAATGCACTTAAACTATTCTTAATATTTTCTTGAATGTTTTGTACCTGCTGAATATCATGTTTTTGCTTGCTAAAATTCAAATAACTTAATAAATAAGCCATAGTTATTATACTTGAAAAATAATATTCAGCCCAAGCTTTGGAATCTTTTTGAAAACTAAAAGCTGATAATTTTTCAATATAATTATCTATAATATTAAATAACTCTAGTGTTTCTAAAGAACTTAATTGTCTAAAAGCATCAGGTGTGTCTAAAAATCTATATTTTAAGTAATATAAAATATCTTCATCTTTATTTATAGCTTTTTTAACTGCTTTCTTTTCAGTTACATCTAACTTTTCAAATTTTGAAGTCAGTAAATACTCTTTCATAAAATCAAGTCTTTCTTCAATTATATCTGATATAGTTTTATAATCTTCAGGAAAATCTATAATGCTTCTATCGAAATTTATATAATGTTGAAACATTGACTTACAAAAAGCTCTTACCTGGTCAAATACTTTTGTATATATATTTTCTAAATTCTGCTTATTTGTTCTATCTACATTATAATAATCTAAATAATAATTAACTAATGTATCTACAAATACCTGTAATAAGTTATACTGTCTTGTATGCATTACAGCTAATTTAGGTCTTTTATTACTAATGTATTTATCATCTCTTGTCATATCAGGAATTATAATAAACATCCTTGATAATAATGTATTTAATGTATTACCAATTCTATCTTTAGCACTACTGCTGGAAAATCTTATATCCTCTGCAGAACCTAATACTTTAACCTTTTTAAATTTTTCATCTCTTAAAGTTAGATCAGTATTTTTCACAAAGTCTTCAACTGTACAATAAGATTCATCTTCACCTTCAAAATACTGCCCTGCTAATATTACTACAGGTATTTCATTAATAGTTCTTTCACTGGTTAGATAAGCAAATAACGGAGCAACAATTTCAGGTTTGTCCTTTATAGCTTTATCTATTTCATCTAAAAATACTAATGTTCCTTTTGTATCAGGATACAATTGAGGCACATAGGTTTTAATAAAATGTACATATCCAGTACCTTTATCTTCGTAAGATGCTGTTTCAAGGAAATTACCACTTGCTGCATCAATTTGGCTTTTTGGAATACTTGTCTTACGAGACATCTCATTTACCATCGTAGTTTTCCCAACACCAGCTTCAGCACTTAACAAAATAGTAAATGGAGTGTTCACATTATATATGGAATAATATTTATAAAAATTTGTTTGTGTAAATGGAACTTCCCTCTCTTTTTTTCTCTGTAGTAAATTGAATTTTAATTCTTGAAGCACTATAGAATCTACTTCAGTAGATATATTTTGATTTATATCTAATAAATTATAAACAGCTGGGAATACTCCTTCTTTTAAATAAGCAAATAATGCCTTTTTATGCTCTAAAGATTCAGTATTTTCAAAAAAAGATACCAGCCTTTCAGTAAGTAAGTTAATACCATCCTCAATAGTTTGTAAAGTTTCATTGTTTAATTGTTTCAATTGTAAAGCAAAGTTTTCCCAATTAGCTCTATTATTTATACTTTCAGGGTTATAATAATCCAAACCTACTTTATCCATTACACTTTTAATAACATCTATACTTGTGTGAATTTTTATTAATTCTTGTCCAGTTTTTTCATCATCTACATTAAATAAAGTTATTAATAACTCGTCTAAATTAAAATATTTGTTTAATGAAAAAATAAAATACGCTTTAGTAAAAAAATTGTATGGTAAAGGAAGTCTTGAACGATAACCTAATTTATTTGTTACACTAAAAGGAATATAATAAATATTAATATCATTGTTTTTTATATCTTCAAGACGTTCAGATGTATTATCTCCTGCAAATAGTAACTCTTTTAAACTCACTTTTTGATTAGTAATAGGATTTTTAATTATTTTACTATTAATATCAAAACGTTTAAAAATAATATTTTCTATATCTTCTATAGCAAAATTAGACTCATCACCCTGGTCCCTTAACAATCCTTCAAAATATTCACCATATTTTGCTAATCTATGATTTAATTTTACATCTGTACCTGTATATGACTTATAAGCTTTATAAAAAACATAAGATAATAAAAAACTCATTTGTCTACTTATTCTATTAACATGATAATAAGAAGTATTCTGATTATTCATAAAATCTGATAATTTCATTTACTACCTCTTCTTTTAATGATTTACATATTAATATTAAATTACTCTATTATTAATATAACAAAAAAGAATTTTTTTATTTTATGAAAAACCATATTTATTTATTTTTATTTAAAATAATTGTGTAGTTATTTACACAAACAACTCATTAATTCTGGATTAATAGCCCATAACCCACGCCTATATTTTTTAGCTTCTTTTAAATATTTATCTAATACTTTAGGATATTTAGCTTTTTTATAAATACAAGCATACCCATTTCTAATGATTTCAAAATTATAAGGTTGATCATAACCTTTTTTATACACAACAGCTAATCTTCTATTATAATAACCCTTACCATAATAATCTACTTCAACATTTTTACTATCAGCAAAGTATTTTTTAGCATAACTTGTAGCTAGTTTACCTAATTTAATCATTTCTTTTTTAGTAGTATTACATTTAATAACATCTTTATTTAGTTTTTTAGATGAATATTTTTCAGGTGTATCTATCCACATAAGCCTTAATTTAATTTTTTGGTTATTTTGATTTAATACAATGAAAGTATCACCATCGGAAATTTTGATTATACGAGCTAATTCACCAGCATATAAATTAAACGATATTAGTAAAAATAAAACAAAATATATTAATTTTAACTTCGAAGATAACAATTTTTGCATCTTAAACCTCTATATAAGTATGTTATATTAGCATTTTTATTAGTATATTTTTCATCTAAATGATTTCTTAATAATTGAAAGTAATTATTATAATATTGACTTCCTCCTCTCCCTAAAGGAAGAGGATTCCCATCTACGCTATCGATGGAAGCGGTAATCCCTCACGGTTTCCCGCTGGTTCCTGCTTCAGCGTATACTCTCTGGCATACTCCACAGGCGTGACTTCCCGCAAGCCCTGCGGTAGGGTTATAAGGTTTTCCTTCCTCATCGCTCTCATTAAAACATTTATCGCACCTACCAAATCAGCATTAGACGTAAAACCACACTTTTTGCATACAAATACCGCTTGGTTTTTGCGGTTTTCCTTATTAGTGTAATCACATAGAGGACAGGTTATAGAGGTGTTTTTAGCGTCAACTCTAACCAGTTTCCCCCCATTTCTCTGGAGTTTATACTCAAGCAGTTCAAAGAACCTACCCCACGCTCGAGAAAGAATGCTTCTGTTTAAGCCTGATTTAGCTTTTACATTACGTCCGGGGCTGTCTTTTGTGCCTTTTGCAGATTTGGTTAGGTTCTTAACCTTTAAATTCTCTACAGCCACAAAGCCGTGTTTTTTGGCTATGGCTGTTGTTATTTTATGTAGGTAATCGTTTCTCACATTTGCTATCTTAAGCCACATCTTTGCTATTTTTCTTTGGTGTTTTTTGTAATTATTAGAAAACGGTGTCTTATCTCCTTTTTTGGTAGGGTGTTGTTTTCTCGAGAGTTGCCTTTGGAGTTTGATTAGTTTTTTCTCATATTTACTTAAATCAAGAGGCTCGAAGTAACAACCGTTGGATAGTGTGATTATCTTTTTTACACCTACATCTATACCCACGGGGTTGGATAGATTTTCTTTAATTGATGTGTCTTTTTCGGTAACTACGCTTATATACCAGCCATCGGCGTATCTTTTAACTGTTACATTCTTTGGTTTGCCAACTATGTTTCTTGATTTATAAAACCTAACCCATCCTATTTTAGGTAAAAATATTCTATTGTTATTTATCTTAAAGCCTTGAGGATATCTAAAGCTGTCTGGCGATTTACCTTTCTTCCTGAAGTCTGGAAAAGATATACCATTGCCTTTGGTAAAAGCACTGTCTATGGCTTTGTATAAATCCTTTAAGGTTTGTTGTAGAATTTGAGAATGTGCTTCTTTTAAGAAAGCGTATTCTTCGGATTGTTTCCATAATTTAAGCATTCCCGCCATTTCGTTATAGGTAGGTATAGTAGCAGTATTTTTGTAATATTGTGGCAAGTGGATATTGATGATTTTATCTACCTTTTTTATATCAAGCTTTTGTTTTATTAAAGCAATAGCTTTATTCCATACAAACCTACAAGAGCCGGCAAATTGGGCGAACTTGTTTTCTAACTCTTCATTGGTCTTGAGTTTAAATTTAAAGGCTTGACATGTAATCATTGTTATATTATAGTATTGGTCTATGGAAAAGTCAAGTAAAATTAGAACTGGTAGGCATTGTGTTTTTCTTCTGCATGTGCATTTGGTCTTTGTAACTAAATACAGAAAGAGCGTATTTCAAAAGAAACACTTAGAAACCTTAAAGGAAATCTTCGCCAAAGTCTGTCAAGATTTTGAGGCAGAACTGATAGAATTAAATGGAGAAAGCGACCATGTCCATTTGCTTGTAAACTATCCGCCAAAGGTGGCAGTCTCAAAACTGGTAAATTCGCTAAAAGGTGTTTCTTCCAGAAAGCTAAAACAAATCCATCCTGAATTAAGGCAGTATTACTGGAAAAACGCTTTATGGTCTCCAAGCTATTTTGCAGGTTCCTGTGGTGGAGCTCCGCTTGAGGTTATCAAACAATATATTGAAACCCAGAAGACACCCACTACATCACCTACCTAAAAGAATGTGTCTTGTGGGTGGTGGAGGGATAAAGATTTTCTTCTCATAAACACACTCCTTCTTGTTATTTTCTATGATTTATATACTATATATTATATTAAAATAACATAACTTTGTCAACTAACTTTACTAGCATTAAATACCACTAATATGTCATAAAATATGTTTATAAATATTTATTTTATCATTTTTAAAATTTTTTCTTTTAACTGTTCAACAACTTTATTATGTATTTGACATACACGAGCTTCAGTTACACCTAATATTTCTCCAATTTCCTTCATAGTGAGTTCTTCATAGTAATATAAAGTAATTACTAATCGCTCTTTTTCTTTTAAATTTTCAATTTCTTTTTGTAATATATCTATAAGTTCTTGTTTACTTACCTGTTCTTCAGGAGTTAATAAATCTGATTTAATAAAATCAATTAATGAATGACCTTCATTATCATCTTTATCAAGCAAAGTATTCAAGCTTATAATATGAGTTTTATCTGAAAGTTCTAATAAATTATAAATTTCTTCTGTATCAATACCATATTTTTCAGCAATTTCTTCAGGAGTTGGTTGTCTTCCAAGTTCTTTCGATAATGTTTGTATTTTATTTTCTAAATCTTTTAATTTGGTTCTTTTCGTTCTAGATAAAAGATCTAATCTACGTAAGACATCTAAAATAGCACCTTTAACTCTTTTTTCGACAAAATATTTAAAATCAATATTTTGCGATGGATCATATCTATTTAAAGCCTCAACAAATCCATAACAAGCTGCAGAATATACTTCATCTATATCAATATGATCTGGTAATTTAGAATAAGCTTTTTTGACCCAGATATCTATTTTAGGTAAAAATTCTTTTGTTAAATCTTCTTTATTGTAAAACTTATTATTATATAAGTATTTATTTTTTTTACTAAAATTAATAAAATTATATTGTTGATGCATTATGTTGTATCTCCAATTTAGTATTAAAAAATTTATGATCTTGTTCTTTTAATTAAGCTATCAATCTTTCTTATTGTTGCAGTTAATACTTCTTTATGTTTAGTTAAATTATCGTTATTTTTTTCAAATTGTAATACTGCTTCTGCAATCTCTTTGCAATGCTTTAACCCAGCAATTTTTTCTTCTTTATCGTTTCCTTTTACGAAAATTTCAGAAGCTACTGTGATAGTGTATAAACATATCCCATCTATAGTTATATCATTATTTTTATAAATAAGTATTAATTTATCTTTAATAATATCAAACAATATTTATAACCTCCTTTTTATCGTTTTCATCTAATATACAGTAATTTTAAAGTAATTTTTTAATAAATTATTGATAATTATAATATTTAAAATAATTATTACGTAAATAATTATTTTTTCTCATAATTAACAGTACTATATTTATTATATTGTAAATACATTATGCTGCATTTCTAAATTCTTATTTAATGTTAACAAATCTATTACTTTAGTATGTATTTCCCCAATAAATAAATCCATATCATTTGTGTTATTCAATAATATTTTCTCATTAGGCAAATTTTCCATAATACCCTGAATATCCATTTCGGACGGATGATTAGGATTGAAAACAATACCATTACTTTCAGCTCTCTTACGTCTTATCTCTTCATCAGCTTCTATACCGTAAATATCAAAACCCAACCTTAATGCTTGTTTATATTCATATATACGTCTAATATCATCACATAAAATTACAGATGGACGACCAAGGCGAGTTTGTGCTTTCTCAAAGTTTTTTACTTTTAAACTAAAGATATCAACAAAATAATATTGACCAAAAATTTCTTTTAAGAATTCACCAGCAAATTGAAGAAATAATCTATCTTTTTTATCTTCAGGTAATTGCTTATCTCTATTATTATATAATTGTTCTAAAACATGTAACATATCTCTGGTAGATAAATCTAATCCCCCAGGTAATAATGTCCCAAATAATTCTAACATTGACTTCCTCCTCTCCCTAAAGGAAGAGGATTCCCATCTACGCTATCGATGGAAGCGGTAATCCCTCACGGTTTCCCGCTGGTTCCTGCTTCAGCGTATACTCTCTGGCATACTCCACAGGCGTGACTTCCCGCAAGCCCTGCGGTAGGGTTATAAGGTTTTCCTTCCTCATCGCTCTCATTAAAACATTTATCGCACCTACCAAATCAGCATTAGACGTAAAACCACACTTTTTGCATACAAATACCGCTTGGTTTTTGCGGTTTTCCTTATTAGTGTAATCACATAGAGGACAGGTTATAGAGGTGTTTTTAGCGTCAACTCTAACCAGTTTCCCCCCATTTCTCTGGAGTTTATACTCAAGCAGTTCAAAGAACCTACCCCACGCTCGAGAAAGAATGCTTCTGTTTAAGCCTGATTTAGCTTTTACATTACGTCCGGGGCTGTCTTTTGTGCCTTTTGCAGATTTGGTTAGGTTCTTAACCTTTAAATTCTCTACAGCCACAAAGCCGTGTTTTTTGGCTATGGCTGTTGTTATTTTATGTAGGTAATCGTTTCTCACATTTGCTATCTTAAGCCACATCTTTGCTATTTTTCTTTGGTGTTTTTTGTAATTATTAGAAAACGGTGTCTTATCTCCTTTTTTGGTAGGGTGTTGTTTTCTCGAGAGTTGCCTTTGGAGTTTGATTAGTTTTTTCTCATATTTACTTAAATCAAGAGGCTCGAAGTAACAACCGTTGGATAGTGTGATTATCTTTTTTACACCTACATCTATACCCACGGGGTTGGATAGATTTTCTTTAATTGATGTGTCTTTTTCGGTAACTACGCTTATATACCAGCCATCGGCGTATCTTTTAACTGTTACATTCTTTGGTTTGCCAACTATGTTTCTTGATTTATAAAACCTAACCCATCCTATTTTAGGTAAAAATATTCTATTGTTATTTATCTTAAAGCCTTGAGGATATCTAAAGCTGTCTGGCGATTTACCTTTCTTCCTGAAGTCTGGAAAAGATATACCATTGCCTTTGGTAAAAGCACTGTCTATGGCTTTGTATAAATCCTTTAAGGTTTGTTGTAGAATTTGAGAATGTGCTTCTTTTAAGAAAGCGTATTCTTCGGATTGTTTCCATAATTTAAGCATTCCCGCCATTTCGTTATAGGTAGGTATAGTAGCAGTATTTTTGTAATATTGTGGCAAGTGGATATTGATGATTTTATCTACCTTTTTTATATCAAGCTTTTGTTTTATTAAAGCAATAGCTTTATTCCATACAAACCTACAAGAGCCGGCAAATTGGGCGAACTTGTTTTCTAACTCTTCATTGGTCTTGAGTTTAAATTTAAAGGCTTGACATGTAATCATTGTTATATTATAGTATTGGTCTATGGAAAAGTCAAGTAAAATTAGAACTGGTAGGCATTGTGTTTTTCTTCTGCATGTGCATTTGGTCTTTGTAACTAAATACAGAAAGAGCGTATTTCAAAAGAAACACTTAGAAACCTTAAAGGAAATCTTCGCCAAAGTCTGTCAAGATTTTGAGGCAGAACTGATAGAATTAAATGGAGAAAGCGACCATGTCCATTTGCTTGTAAACTATCCGCCAAAGGTGGCAGTCTCAAAACTGGTAAATTCGCTAAAAGGTGTTTCTTCCAGAAAGCTAAAACAAATCCATCCTGAATTAAGGCAGTATTACTGGAAAAACGCTTTATGGTCTCCAAGCTATTTTGCAGGTTCCTGTGGTGGAGCTCCGCTTGAGGTTATCAAACAATATATTGAAACCCAGAAGACACCCACTACATCACCTACCTAAAAGAATGTGTCTTGTGGGTGGTGGAGGGATAAATCGTCTGAAAGTTTTTTAGTTTTTATAGCCTTCTCAATTTTAGCTAAATTAGAACCAGAAAAATAATGTTGTAAATCATAAAGCGTATCAGCAAATTTAATTATCAAAACATCATCGGTAGTAAATATTTTATAAAATTTCATTAATAAATAATGTTGTATATAGGAAATAGCTGTAGTTTTACCTGCACATTGTTGACCTAAAGCTGCAATTTTTAAATTAAAAGTTTTCATAACCCACCTCTTCTTTTTCTTTAATGTTTTCTAATGATTTGATATAGTCATTATTGTTTATGTTTATTTCTTTTAATATTATAACTGAAAGTAATATAATTAAATAAAGAAAAATAAACATTACAAATAAAACTTTTATGCTCATTGTATCCATATTATATATATCCTTATATTGTATATATTTTATATATTATATTTATAATTGATTATAACTTAAAAATACGGGTTTATTATATACAAATTTACATTTTTGTACTTCTGTATCAACATGATAATGCCCACAAAACCAATATTTAAAATGCGTTAAATCATAAATTACTTGCAAACTTTTCATAAATTCAACTCCATCTACATCGTAATATTTATAAGGAGCTGGATTCAATTTATTACATAGTTCCAAAAAAATTTTGTATGGAGCTGTATGAGTTAATATAATGTCTACATTAAATTTTGTTTTTTTCAAGTTTTTAGTAGCATACCTAACTTCATTCATGGTTGGTAATTCTTCAAACCACCAATCTATACCAGGTGTTCTAATACTTTTGTCAATAGAAGAACCACCACCAAAAGCAAAAATTTTATAATCTTTTATTTTATAAATATTACCTCTTTTAAGATGAAAGATATTTTTTCTTAGTTGTCCAACTTTATTTTCATATTTATGGGTTTCAGGTAAATTATTAACTATGTCAAAATTTTCATGATTACCATCTATGTAACATATTTCTATAGGTAGTTTTTCTAATTCATCCAATATTTTATTTTCTTCTTTATCATTATAAAATGGTAATCCAAAATCACCTAATACTATAATTATTTCAGGTTTTTTTGTTTCATAAACATCTAAGACTTTATTGTATTCAAGTTTTCCATGAGTATCACCTATAATTGCTATCATACCCTACCCTCACTAATATATTATCTATATATAATTTACATCACTACTAATATTTGATTTAGTATAATAATTAGATAATCTTCTTAAGTAAATTATAAACCATATCGAACCAAACAATATAGCATGTTCATAACGGTATGTTATATACTTATTAAAAAGATCATCATAATAATACATAAAAATATCTGATAAATTATTTAATTGTATATATTGTTTATATGAATACCTAAAAAAAGGTTTAATAAACATACCCTTACAAAAAAACTTTTTCATGATTGTATTAGTTACTAACACAATAAAAGAATCTAAAATATCGGAATTATTTTGAACTATTTGATTTAGATTAACGTTTCTATCGTTAAATCTTACATCTAAAAAATTTAATAATTGATATTGTATTTTTTCCTGTTTTTCTTGTTTTAATCTATATAAAAAATAATTTAATGTTTTATAAATTAATATTTTTTCCATATTTAATGTTGATTCTTTGTAATCTAATTTTAGAGAAAATAATTCTACTAACAAACCATACAATAGTACTTTATATTTAACTATAGGTTCTAGTAATCCTATAACTGTTCTATTAGCTAACTTACTAAACATATTATATGAAATTAATTTAAATAATTTATTATTATCGTTTGTAATTTTAAATAAAGATTCTTCTATAAAAGGTTTTGTAGTCAAATTATAGAGTATGTTTAAATAATCTTTAGGCATATGTAATAAAAAAATTATATCATAATCTTTGATAATTTTTATGTTCGTTGAAAAATCCATATTAAACCTCATTTTGCAATATTTTAATTTTTATATATTATATTATAATTTACTACTAATGTCAACAAAGCAATCACTATTTAATCATTATTGATGAATTTTCAAATTTTAAATTTCAACACTTATAATATATCAAATAAATTTTACAACTTTAAATAAAATAAAAATTTAACAAATATTTTTTAATTATTTAAATAAATTGGTTATATAATTAAATATGCACAAGTTTAATATAAATAAAAAAATAATTATATTTATAATATTTATATTTCTATTAATATTTTTTCTTATATTCAGTTATTTAAGTATAAAAAAATTTTCCTGTAATATATTTACTAATTCTGCCAAATATATGAAAAATAAAACAACAACAATAAACAATAATAATAATATAACAAATTCTTTTATAGTGAATATAAAAAATGTAAAAATAAACGATCAAGAATTACAAGCCATTATCTCTTTAGCTCTATATATACAAAATTATGAACTAGTAAACCAACTACAAAATCAAAAAAATAAATTGAAATTATTTCTTATGGATCTTGTTATAACAAATGATTATCTAAAACATCATTTGTTACATTATCATTTAAAAGAAGTAAGAAATTATTTATTTAAAATATTTCAAGAAAAATATGGAAACAATATAACATCTCTTTGTATTACTAAATGTATAGTTACAAAAAATATTTAAAAAAAAACAAAAAACTATCAAACATCCAAGTAAACTTAATATAAATCGCTATATTAAATTGACATTTAGTTAAATTTATCATATAATATATTGGGTTCGGTTAAAAATACTAATGAGGTGATTTATGAAAAATCTTTTTAAAGGTATTACTAAGTTAGTTAAATTTTTTTTAGTCATTTTTTTTGTTTTTTTTGTTTTTATCTTAAATTTACATGCTGAAAATCTTTCGAATGTACCATTAACAAAAAATGAAATGTTAGCAACTATTAATATATGTCAGTTACATACAAAAGATTATATTTTTGGTTATATGGATGCTGAAGAATCAAAACCATATATGTATGGGCACAATATAATTATGAACCATCTGCAAAAAAATAATCTTGGAAATATTGGATTAGCTTTAGAAAAATTCTTTATAACAGCTTACAATTATGGACAAAATACTTTCATAAAGAAGATGCTAAACAAATTTGAATTAGCAGAAAATTCTTTAACAACTAACAATTTTTCCTGTATTCCTACTGTTGCCAAAACGATATTTAAAAAACAGGTTGACGGCTTATTAGGAAATGCTGTTCTTGTTTGTACATATTCTGCATTGATCTTGAACTATGGTTATGAAACAAAAATAAAAAACCTTAATGATCAACAGGCAAAAAAATATATAGCTAGTAAATTTGAACAAGTGTTAAAAATGAAAGCAAATGATTTTGAATCAATTTTTGAACAATATAAGAATGTATTTAATACAGCAAGAACAGATACTCTTCCTTCTTCTAAAAATAAGTTAGATTATGCTTTATATATTTTAGATTTAAATAATAAGTGTACAATTAATCAAATTAATAAATTTTACGGTAAATATCCTAATAAGTAAAAAACTTATTTAATAACAGTAAAGCATCTTCGTTTTTTGATGTAATAACATAATGAACTTGAATAAACGAAGATGTTTTACTGTTCCTTTATTCTACCTTAATTTTTAATACTATTCTTGATACCTGTTATCATAGATAATATTCGTTATATTGAAATATCTTTTGTTATCTGTAAAATACAATAAAATAACTTAACAAAAATTATAAAATTATTTATAATATCTTTAAAAAAATATAGACATTTAAAATTAAATATATTATATATATTATTGATATGTATTATAAAAATTACGTATTAGGAGGAGTAATGATAAAACGTTATAAAGTTTACTCCAATTTTAATAATAATTATAAAATTATTGAAGTTGATACAAACAAACTACAACAATTGCTAGAATCATATAGCTTAGATGAAATTGTAAATGCTGTAGGATTAGGTATAGAAGGTTTCAAAACTAGACTTGTAATTAATCCTGAAACCTATTCAATAGATCCTATTAGGGTTCCATATAATAATGGTACACAAGTAGTATATCCATATACAAAACATCTGTTTACAGTTATTAGTTTTAAAGATAAATATAAAACATCTAATATAGTATTAGAAAAAGAACTATCCAAGTATTGGTTCTCTCTGTTCAACAATTTCCCTGAATTTACTCAATTTATTTTTAATAATTATTCTCAATATTTTTCTAATGTACCTGAAAAAGAAAAATTAAAAGAAATAATTCAAAACTTACCTGGTACAATTAAGTCTAAAATTATAGATTTTATCTTAACAGAGTATTTATATACTGATATACAAAACAGGTTAAACAGATTAAGCGTAAATGATATAATTAACCATTTAAATATAAATTGTAAACCTATTACTGAAAATACACAAAATGTTTCTTACTATGATATAACTTTATAATTTTTTATTAATTATAAAATAAAAAAGGCTGTTTAATTACATAATAAGTAATACATAATGCCGCTATAATATCATTTAAGTTATTTTTATTAAAATTAACTAATTCGTTATTATTATTTATTGATCGATAGAATTTTAAGGCTGTTTCTTCAAAAAGCTTTTGTTTATTTATTTTATTCTTCTTATATGTTCTTAAATTATAACCATATTCATTCAATATAAAATTTTGCCATGAAGATGGAAACACAGTGTGAATCTTTAAATTTAAAATATCTGTAAACCAAAATTCAAACCTAAATGCTGTTTTTAATAAACCAATAATATCTTTATGATTGCCTTTTCTAATATTAATATATTGGTTTTCCACTACAATAATAGGAGGTAAATTAGTATAAGAATTTTCTACTAGTTTTAACCAAAATTCTTTTTTTTGGGAATCATAAACGCCAACTTCAATGTTAATTTTTTGCTTATTATCAATTAAAATTCTTGAATAAGCACTTTCTTTTGTATCCGGATCAATACATATAATATAATGCATAAGCTAAATCCTTATATTTTATTTTTTTAATATATTATTTTTTATCTTGTTTTTTATTTTATTAATTTAACTTTATTAATTTATTATATTATAAAATAACTAATTTGTCAAATATTTTATTAATTAAATATTTACTTAAATATTATATCAAATATTTTAACCCAAATAATTAAATAAAATCTGTTATATATATTACAGAAAAGCTATTATATTTGGATGTATTATTATATTTGGAGGTATATCCATGGGCGAAGTAATAACTAAAATGAAAATCTTTAGTGGTACTATTTCTTATAATAGAGAAAAAAATAGTTTAAATACATATCCAACTAAATTAGCTGTTTATAATGATGCAGATCAATACTTAAATTCATATAAACTAACCACAAATCAATTAATAAAATTAACCTATACACTTAAAAATCTATTGCTGGGAGATACAATTGAAAATGTTAACAAAGGCCAAGAATTAACTATAATTGAAGATTCTAATTTTAGTCTAAAACTAGCAAATGTATCTTATATTATAGATAAATCTACACCGTATAGAAAAAACATAACTAAAATAGTATTAAAAATTCATGATAAAAAAACTAATACTACTTATACTATAATTAGAGATTATAAATTATTATTAAAATTACTCTATCAACAATTAAATAAATACTGCTTTAAATTAAAAGATATACCCCAATTATTATATCAATATGCACTTTTTAGACTAAACGATCCTGAATATTTAATAAATAAAACTAAATCAACTTTATTATACAATTTCCTAGTTGGTAAAATGTTTAGCTTAATAGATGTAATTAATGAACCTATAGATAAAAATAACAGTTTAAATATTTATTTATATATAAATAATTTTAAATCTAAAAGTAATAAAAACAAAATAAGTAATGATCTTGAAATATCGTATTCAATTAAGCAAAATAAACAAATTGTAGATAAAGGAACTCTTATTAATTTAAGTCCTTTATATTCACTCCTACATACTATTGAAAAGGAAATTAATAAAAATAAAAGAGATACAATAAATATTTCATTAGAAGATGCTCGTAGCACTATATTCAACTTTATAATTCAAAAGCTTCATGATCAAATCAATCCTACTATACATAAATTTTCTAAAAAGTTTAATATTTCAGGTAATATTATTAGTTATTTATTAAATATTGCTGAACTTATTACATTTTCAATAACAACTTGTGAACCTTATAAATCAGCTGATATATCTAACCAGCTCTTATATACCTTACTTACAAAAAACCAGTATAATATCGATATTATTGATAGTTTTATAAAAGAATATAAACAAATATATGAGAAAGATGTTGAACATACTGCTGATACAACAACTGATACAGTAGATACAGTAACTGATACAACAACAGTTGATAATACAACCAATACTGTTATTGAACAGCCAATGGAGAATACTCAAGATACTAATTTAATTAAAACCGAACCTGTAGAAATTGAACTAATAGATTTAAGTAATGGTGTAGATGAAGAAACTGAATTACAAGAAATAGAATCATCTATATATATAGATCAAACAAACACTAAAGAAGATGAACTATTAGATCCAATTATAGAAGAAACTATTACTAATATTTTAGTATCAGAAAATGAAAATCAACAACAAACTAATAAAAATAAAGAATTAACTACTTTAGATATTATAGATGTAGATGATAATAAAAATGGTTTAGATATTAATTCTATAATTTAGATTATGATAAATAATATTGATAAATAAAATGTATGGAAGGTGTATATATGAATAAAACGACTAATCAGAATGATCAGAATGATATTAATCAAACAAATATTGTGCAATTCAACTGCCATATTTCAGAATTTAAATATAATCAATCACAATATGGTTTTATTTATTTTAATAATATTAAATTACCTAGTTTTAATTTACTTAAATGGGTATTTGATAAAAAAAACTTAACTTCAGCAGAAAATAAAAAAATTAATAAAGCTGTACAAAATATTTTTTTAGATTATTTAAAAGATTTAGATTATAAAGCTAAAACTGAAAAATTTACTTATAAGCAATCATTAAGTGTACCTGTTTTGTATCAAAACAGGTATGTTAATTTATTAAGCTTAAGTAACCCTAAGTTAATGCATAATTCTTCATTAAATCTCATTCTTATGGATGAAAAAGACAAAGATATACAAAGTTTAAATTTATATCCTTATGTTAATATGCAAGACAAACTAACATTTTACCAAAAATTACCTTACATAATTACATTAGAAGGTATAAATATAGATACTTTCAATCAACATATACTAGATTCAATAGAACAAACACAAAAAAATAAAAATAAAAAATTTGATTATAGAAGTATTGTTTATTCTATAAATCCTAATGTAATTATTGAATTACAATATGACATTTTAAATTATTTTTTTAATGATATAACCCAATTTATTAAATCTCATAAGTATTATGATGTATTAGTAGATAATGGACTAACAAATTTAGATTACTTAACATTATACCCTATTGAATTTCAAGTAGTAAAAAATATATATAATAACTCAGAATTTAAACGTATTGTTAATAAATTAATACCTGTAAATACACTTACTCATGATATAAATACAGAACAAACTAAAACCTGTTTTAATCAAGATTTTGATACTTTATTTTATATAATTAAAAATAAAGATTATGCGTTACTACATAATTATTTTAAAACTATTTATATTGAAATATTAAAACAAAAACGCCAGGGATATTATGATAAATTAAGTAATATTCTATTTAAAGAAAAATTAGGATCTGATTATAATCAACCAAAATCAGATATTTCAAATGATAATGAAAATCTTATAGATTATATATCATTAGAATTAAAAGAGAATAGTATCCTAGTTCAAGATGATATAGACTTCCCTACCCTTTATGAAAATGAAGAAGAACAATCAGAAATAATTAATGAAGAAAATATTAATGAAAATATTGAAAAAGACGAAAACATGGAAATAGATAATAAACCAAACTTGTTATTTGATGATTTAGATATGTGATTTCTCTAATTTAAAGATACAAATTAACTAAATTCTTTCTTGATAAAAAAATATCTTAATATTAAATTATATATTAGTAAATTTATATATTAATAATATGTATTAATAAAAATAAACAAGATTAATAAGGAGGTTTTTATTAATGAAACATGAATTACTTTTAACTGTTTTATTAATATTAATTACTATAACACAATATATTTTATACAAAAAGGATAAACAAGAAGCAAAAGTAAGAGTCAAAATTAGAAACAAAAACAAACTAGTAAACCAGTAAATTTATTTTTCATAATATTTTACTTTTAAATACACTTTATCTTTATCTATAATCTAATTTAATTCTAAGCTATTTTTTTTATAGTTTCATTTCACAGTTTCATAGTATCTGTTAAAGAATAATCATCACTAGCATTATTATTTGTATTATTATTACTGCTTTGTTGTGTTTGTGTTGGAGAATTTTGTCCTGTTAAAGTATTAAGTGTATCATAAATACTTTCTTTAGCTTCAATTACCTGTTTAACAACTGCAAATGGATCAGTTTCTTTATGTTTCAATAAACTAATAATACTGCCTTCCATTTCACTATTCTTTGCATTTAAAATCTTTAATACATTTGTTTCTATATCAGCAGCACAAATATATACAATAGGATTTTTACAATGACTATCCAAACGTCTAATTCTTGCTTTTAATTGCGACATTACTTTAATATCATAAGTAAACGGTTCAGTAATAATCATTTTTGAATAAGCACGAGCATTTAAACTTGTTGTTATCATATTTGCTGAAGCTATAAAGATATCAGGTTGTTTTACTTTATTGGTATCACCATTTACTACTGCATCTAATAAACCTGTTTTTTCAGCTTGTTTTTTAGTGCTTGCTGTATAAACACCAATTTCAGCTATATTACCAAAATCTTGCTGTATTTTCTCTATTAAATATTCTTGTGTTTTTTGATATCCAGAAGTTACTATAATTTTTTCTTTATTTGATAAAGCTTCTTGTATTGTAGGTTTTACATAATGTTCATACTTCCATTCCACCATACTTTTGTATGAAACTACACTTAACAACTCAAAAAATGAGTTTATTAATTTGTTTATTTCAACATTACTGTTTAATGCTATAGATAAAAACTTATTTAATGCCTCTTTCATATCCTGAGAAGTATAATCTATAGAATATTCTTGAGGCTTAGGTATATAATATTTTTCAGTTAAATTAATTTCTGATACATCTTCATGTCTTCTTAAATGTACAGGTGGAAGCTTTTGTTTTATCAATTCAACAATATTATCACCATAACCTTTATCTGAATTAATTATTCTTTCAATAGCTTTCTTATCTGTATTCTTTAAACTTTCCAATAATGCAGTTTGTTTTTCAGATAAACTAATTGTGTTATTAGCTAATCTACTATTAATGTCTTTAACATAATCTAATAATTTAGATGATTTAATTTCATATGCATTAACAGATTTACCATATTTAGATTCAAAATCTGTTAATGTAGTTGTATTGCTAACATATGGATCAGTTAAATATAACATACTGTAAAACGTACTTAATCTACCATCGTTAATGGTACCAGTAGCTCCTATAACTGTCATATACTTTTTAGCAAATGATACAATTGATGATAATAATTCGCTTTTTGCTGACTGTAAGTTGTTTATATACTCATGAAATTCATCTATAATAAGGACCAGTTTTTCTCTGTCACTTTTAAAATTGTTATAAGCTACTTCTTTTAATTTTTTAAGAAAATTCTTTTTAATTTTATAATATGAATTATTTAAACTGTAAGTACTTAATGTTTTCACCTCGTTGTCAAGTTTAATTACTTCATATAATCCAGATTCATTAATTCTGTGATATATATTATCACCTAATACAAACAAAGGTTCGCCACAGTTAGAACAATAAGGAATTTCCTTATTCAATACTGACATAGGTACTGGCTCGTTACATGAAGGACAATCACAACTAGTATAATGTATAAAATATTCTAATATTGTATTACAGTTTGGACATTTTTCAGTATCTGGATTTTTAATCTCGAAACCACAATCAGGACATATCTGAACATTCTCATTTATTTTTATATCACAATTTAGAAAGTTTTCTCTGTTAGTAATAAAAATTTCTTCTTGAATATCCTCTTCTTTGTTTTCTACATACTTATCATAAACATTATTTACATTCTTTAATCTTGATTGAGAATAATAAGGATTAGCTAATAAAGTATTTATTTTTTTGCAGAATCGCTTAATGGATAAATCATCTTTTATTAAAACTGATTCAAAAATTGTATTGTATAATGTTTCTATAGTATCATTATTTATTTTATTTATTAAATCCTGAACATAATTTTCATTAGATATGTCTTTTAAAAGAGTATTGTTTAAATTACTATGTAATAACTTTATTAGTTTATAATAGTCATGTTTATAAATTAAATTATAATAACTAAGGTTATCGAATAATCTAGTTGACTTCCTCCTCTCCCTAAAGGAAGAGGATTCCCATCTACGCTATCGATGGAAGCGGTAATCCCTCACGGTTTCCCGCTGGTTCCTGCTTCAGCGTATACTCTCTGGCATACTCCACAGGCGTGACTTCCCGCAAGCCCTGCGGTAGGGTTATAAGGTTTTCCTTCCTCATCGCTCTCATTAAAACATTTATCGCACCTACCAAATCAGCATTAGACGTAAAACCACACTTTTTGCATACAAATACCGCTTGGTTTTTGCGGTTTTCCTTATTAGTGTAATCACATAGAGGACAGGTTATAGAGGTGTTTTTAGCGTCAACTCTAACCAGTTTCCCCCCATTTCTCTGGAGTTTATACTCAAGCAGTTCAAAGAACCTACCCCACGCTCGAGAAAGAATGCTTCTGTTTAAGCCTGATTTAGCTTTTACATTACGTCCGGGGCTGTCTTTTGTGCCTTTTGCAGATTTGGTTAGGTTCTTAACCTTTAAATTCTCTACAGCCACAAAGCCGTGTTTTTTGGCTATGGCTGTTGTTATTTTATGTAGGTAATCGTTTCTCACATTTGCTATCTTAAGCCACATCTTTGCTATTTTTCTTTGGTGTTTTTTGTAATTATTAGAAAACGGTGTCTTATCTCCTTTTTTGGTAGGGTGTTGTTTTCTCGAGAGTTGCCTTTGGAGTTTGATTAGTTTTTTCTCATATTTACTTAAATCAAGAGGCTCGAAGTAACAACCGTTGGATAGTGTGATTATCTTTTTTACACCTACATCTATACCCACGGGGTTGGATAGATTTTCTTTAATTGATGTGTCTTTTTCGGTAACTACGCTTATATACCAGCCATCGGCGTATCTTTTAACTGTTACATTCTTTGGTTTGCCAACTATGTTTCTTGATTTATAAAACCTAACCCATCCTATTTTAGGTAAAAATATTCTATTGTTATTTATCTTAAAGCCTTGAGGATATCTAAAGCTGTCTGGCGATTTACCTTTCTTCCTGAAGTCTGGAAAAGATATACCATTGCCTTTGGTAAAAGCACTGTCTATGGCTTTGTATAAATCCTTTAAGGTTTGTTGTAGAATTTGAGAATGTGCTTCTTTTAAGAAAGCGTATTCTTCGGATTGTTTCCATAATTTAAGCATTCCCGCCATTTCGTTATAGGTAGGTATAGTAGCAGTATTTTTGTAATATTGTGGCAAGTGGATATTGATGATTTTATCTACCTTTTTTATATCAAGCTTTTGTTTTATTAAAGCAATAGCTTTATTCCATACAAACCTACAAGAGCCGGCAAATTGGGCGAACTTGTTTTCTAACTCTTCATTGGTCTTGAGTTTAAATTTAAAGGCTTGACATGTAATCATTGTTATATTATAGTATTGGTCTATGGAAAAGTCAAGTAAAATTAGAACTGGTAGGCATTGTGTTTTTCTTCTGCATGTGCATTTGGTCTTTGTAACTAAATACAGAAAGAGCGTATTTCAAAAGAAACACTTAGAAACCTTAAAGGAAATCTTCGCCAAAGTCTGTCAAGATTTTGAGGCAGAACTGATAGAATTAAATGGAGAAAGCGACCATGTCCATTTGCTTGTAAACTATCCGCCAAAGGTGGCAGTCTCAAAACTGGTAAATTCGCTAAAAGGTGTTTCTTCCAGAAAGCTAAAACAAATCCATCCTGAATTAAGGCAGTATTACTGGAAAAACGCTTTATGGTCTCCAAGCTATTTTGCAGGTTCCTGTGGTGGAGCTCCGCTTGAGGTTATCAAACAATATATTGAAACCCAGAAGACACCCACTACATCACCTACCTAAAAGAATGTGTCTTGTGGGTGGTGGAGGGATAAAGTAGAATTTGATACAGTATTAAATGTAGTCAAATGTACTAAATAATATATTTGATCCATTATTCTTGCAACTTCTTGTTTATCATAATCAATTTTATCAAAATTTAAGTTAATTTTATTTTCGTTAGAATCATAAGTATTATTAAATCTATCTAATATTAATGTTAATGTAGGTATATAAATTAAATTATTAACAATAGATGATGCAAATGTAGGTAAATTACTTAATGTTTTAGTTCTTGCATAACTTTTATTACTTATTATAGTATCATATAATCTATTATTTGAAGTAGTTAACAAATTCATAAGATTTTTAAAATAAGTAGGTGTAGTTAATATCTTCTTAATTATATAATTTATACTATTTTTTTCGTCTGCTATAGTATATGTAGAATCCGCATTTAATATAGAATTATCAGTTTCTAATTCATCATTTGTTTTAGTTTTAAATATTGTATAATTATTTTTTAATAATTTTTCATTAATCTTATCAACAAGTTTTTCTTTTGATAATTTTGAATGATTAATGTAAGTGTAATTTAAACTCTTATAAATGACAGGTGTTTTCTTCTTAATAACAATATCTTTCAAATTATTAAATTTTTCTATATGTGTAACTAAACTTTCAATATTATTTTGGTTCGACACTAAGTTTTGATTTTGTAAAGTATTAATCAATGACAGAGCATTTACGTCATTTTGTTTTGAATTATTTATTATATATGAAAATAAACTATGCTCTTTTAAACTTGAATTTCTTACTATATCAATATAAGAATTTAAAATAAAACCCACATTATAAAATTTAATATTATCATCTGCAAAAGTATTTAATATGTTTAAATTATTCATTTTTATATTTATTTGATTAACATGATTTTCAGATAATAATAAATGCTGAAACAGATATAAGTTATATAAATAAAACAACCCTATAAATATCTTGCTGTAAATCTCTTCTGTTTTAACAGTATCCGAATTTTCTTTTGATAATATTTCGTTAAGTTTTAAAGTATTAAATACATCTATTCCTAAATATTTTTTTATATTATTACCTATTGCTACACATAAATTTTGATATAAAAATACATCTTTATCATAGCTACTTTGTAAAGCTTGAAAGATTTCCTTATTATATTTAAAAAATAATTTCATTGTTTTTGCATTTGGTAAAATATAATTAGATAAACTCAATAGCATCTTATATACATTATCAGTATTGTTATTCACTGAATTAAAATTAAACTTAATACCTGATATATTATTAAGTGTTACATTCTTAACCTTAATTGTAGCTCTTTTCTTTACAGTATTACCAGGTCTTTTTATTTCTTTGTTTTTTTCCTGCAACATCAAATATAATGTTTTTTCATTTCTATCCAGATTATATAGTACATCATCTAAATTTTGTTCATTTACTTCTATAAATTTGTATCCTTGATTTTTAGCATAGTTTTTCCATGTATTAGCAATCTTGTTATCACCATAAACAAGTATTGATGTAGAATTTAATTTTTTATCACTTAAATAAGTACGTACAAGATTTGTAATTTCATTGTCATCTAATAAATGGTTTTTAAGTTTATTAAATAATTGCGGTTGCTTATTATAAATATATTTAAAATAACTTAACAAAATACTATGTGTTGATATAAATGTTTTACCCAAACCCATATCTTGAGCATTAAAATGCATATTATAAATACTGGACTTAGTTTCTCTATTATAAAAATAGTACATTATAGTATCTGTAATATCCTCAATCTGAAATTGATAAGGTTGAAAACCATGCTTTGTAGCTTGAATTTCAATATATTTTTTTACAAAATTATAAATATTACTATAAAGTTTTATATTATTTTCTTTATATGAAACAGGCAAAAACTCGTCATAATTTATACTTTCTAAAATTAATTTTTTAACTTTATTGCCTTTGAACTTTATTTCATAAATAACATTATCATTTTTAAAATGTATATAAGTTGAAAGAATAAATTCTTTGTTTGTTTTTTCTAATATGTATTTATCCTTATAAGTATCAATTTCAGTTACAGTATCATCATAAATAAAAAATACATTTTTTTGGCCCGCTTTAAAATTAACTCGCTGTAGTTTCTCTATATCTAAACTAGTAATAGATTCACCAATTTCAGATGATAAACTTATATTGTTACCAATATAAGTTTTTGAGATTTCAATATCATTATTTCTAAAAGCTTCTTCAATATCAATATCATTTCCAAATGATAAATCCTTTGTAAAAGTATATTTCTCTACAGAAGGTAAATATATTAATATGTTATTTGTATTTGAATCTTTATTTAATATTAATTTATCATAAATAAGATTCATTTTTTCATCTTTTAATTGTTTTAATTCTTCTAAATAATTTTTTACTGATGGGTTTAACAACAAAATAATTTCTTCCGGAGTTAAATAACTATTATACTGTCCTTTTTTACTTAATAACAATGACATAAAAATAGTTAATTCTTTAGATGTAGTTAAATACTCATATAACAAATAAACCGCATCCCTATCATTTTTTGCTAATCTAAATAAGAGATCTTTTAAATCACCAAAACTTACATATTTATTTAAACTCTTAAATATATGTAAATTACTAATTATATCAAAAAATTCTGGTATAAATTCATTTTGTAAAGTTTTTCTCAGACTCTCAATATCTTTTTTCTCTTTTTCAACTTTAACTATATCAAACAAATATGAATCTTTTAAAGACATAGATAAATTCTTAAAAAAGTCTTTGTATTTATTTAATTTTGTTATTTTACTTGGGTTATCTAAACTATATGAATAGGTTTTGGTTATTTTAATTAAACTATTTAAATAATCAAGTTTTCCTTTTTCTGTATTATAATATTTATAAGCTAAATCTAAATTACTATCAAATAAATCGTTTCTTTGGTCATGCACTTCTTTTAACACAGATTTTTCTTTATAATTATAGAATAAATTTATTATCTTTGATTCTAAATTCTCATTAGATTCACCTTTTAAAATTTGTTCTATCTCTTCAAAATAATTTTTATGCCTTGATTTTAAATAATTATCACTTTTATTTATAATATCTAAAGTCTTGTTAACAAAATTTTCAATCTTATTCTTAAATTCTGGAAGTTCTACTATGGTATCCACAAAAGATTCAAAATCCTTATTTAATAACATAGAGAATAAATGATAATGATTATGTAAACTAATTACGCTATAATTATCTAACGAAATAACTATGTTATTAACTATTTTATTTATAATAGTCTCTTTTAAATCACCTATTTTTTCGTCTAATTTTGAGTTAAACTTAGATTTTTTTATTTTTTCGCTTAATATATATTTATATAAATCAAAACTTACATCTAATAAATCAGTTATATATCTTTTTATTTGCTCCTCTAAATATTTATTATTTTGACTTATTATATACCCATACTTAAATAAATAAGAAGTTACTATATTATAACCTATATAGGCATTTTTTAATTTATCAAAATCAAATCTATCCAAGTAATTTGCTTTAACAGTATCTAATAATGACTGTAACTCATTTTTATTCCAATAAGATAATGAACCTAATAAGCTATACTTACTATCATTATCAAAATCTGTACGAGGCCACTTTTTTTCAAAATATTTTAATATTTCTTCATGATAATTTAAAAAAAGGTCCTGTATAGATATTAATTTTCTTAAAATAATTTCTTTAGTTTCATTTCTTAAATCTTTTTTTAGACTATTATATAAATGAACATCACTAATCAATAAATTTACTTCATCTAATTGAATATCTTCATCTAAAAATAAAATATTCTTAGGAACGTTTTCTAAATATAAATTATATTGTTCATTATATAATAAGTCTTTATCAACATAGCACTCTATGTCTTCTAACAATTTCTGTTGTGTTGTCTTAATATAATAATATGTAAAAAATAATTTATCAATTTTACCATTAAATTCAGGAAATTTTTCGCTAAGCTTGTTAAAGGCAGCTTTAATATCTTCATTATAAAAGAAATCATCTTTTGATTTTGGATACACTATATAATCTTTAAATATAAAATTTAACGAAGTTTTTATTATATTATGCATTACAAATAAACGATCTTGTGCAACGCTATCTATATTAATTAAAATAGGAAGTTTTTTATTGTTAGTTTCAATTATATTATAACCAGCATCCTGCAACACATTAATATCATTATTTGCTGGATCATGTAAAACAACAGTATTTATTTTCTTATTTACATCAGATAAAAAACTATCTTTGTAAAAATTTAATTTGTCAGTAAAAATGTCTAAAGAATAATTCCTTAAAATAAATTTCTGCAATAATTTATCAGACAACTTATTATGTGATATGTTTTCAATAGTTAATTGAGTTGATTTTATGTCGTTTGATTCACTGCTTCTTAATTCTTTACTTTTTTCTGTTTGGTCGTTTTGGTTGTTCTGATTGTTTTCTCCTTTTTTAAAAACTATATCTCTTATATAAGTAATAGCATTTGAATCTATATATCTTCTAGCATAGTCTTCAAAAGGTAACATTATAAAATCAACATCTTCCCAGATCTTATTTTTCCTTTGCTCTATTAATTTTTTTATTATTTCATTGTGAATAAAAAAAGTTGAAATGTCATATGTGGAACTATTATCCAATAAACTCATCGAAGGAATTATAAATTTAGATTTAAAATTGTTTAAATAATAAACCGAAGATTTATCCTTATCTATATTTACATGAATTAAATAAGACATAGGAAAATAATCATAAATTTCATCTAAACTTTTAGTATTATAATACATACTTTTATATATGTTATAAGTTTTCTGATATTCTCTATATAAATTTCTTTTTTGCTGATAATATTCTTGAATTATTTTATAATAAACAGTGTCTTTAAATATTATATTATTTTGTAAAAATAACCATTTAAAATTGTGATTTAAATTAAAAAAACTTTTGTCTTTAATATCATAATATATATAATAATTATTATCATTTAATTTATAAAATTTTGATTTAATATTAGATATATTTATCTGTTTGCTATCTACCTCATATTTTGTAATAAAATGAAAGTTATACTTTTTTAAAAATTCTACAACATTTCCTAAAATCCCGTATACTTCATTCTCATATGCTCTACGATACCCAAATAATTGAACATTTCTTTTAAGTATATCCGCTATGTTACCATAATGATATTCAGATATAAATTTATTCTTCTGATTAATATATTTTAAAAATAAATTGGTTTTTTTAGGATTTATGAGTTTTATACTCATGCTATTACCTCTTTACTTATTTTATATATATATTTTTACATGTTAATTTTATAAATTAATTACATGTACTGTATTTACATTATTAATATAACAAAATTGATTTATTTAAATGATTTAAAATCTTTTATCAGTATTACTAGTGTTACTAACTAAACTTATACCAGAATACAAGTCGAGCAATTGACTTCCTCCTCTCCCTAAAGGAAGAGGATTCCCATCTACGCTATCGATGGAAGCGGTAATCCCTCACGGTTTCCCGCTGGTTCCTGCTTCAGCGTATACTCTCTGGCATACTCCACAGGCGTGACTTCCCGCAAGCCCTGCGGTAGGGTTATAAGGTTTTCCTTCCTCATCGCTCTCATTAAAACATTTATCGCACCTACCAAATCAGCATTAGACGTAAAACCACACTTTTTGCATACAAATACCGCTTGGTTTTTGCGGTTTTCCTTATTAGTGTAATCACATAGAGGACAGGTTATAGAGGTGTTTTTAGCGTCAACTCTAACCAGTTTCCCCCCATTTCTCTGGAGTTTATACTCAAGCAGTTCAAAGAACCTACCCCACGCTCGAGAAAGAATGCTTCTGTTTAAGCCTGATTTAGCTTTTACATTACGTCCGGGGCTGTCTTTTGTGCCTTTTGCAGATTTGGTTAGGTTCTTAACCTTTAAATTCTCTACAGCCACAAAGCCGTGTTTTTTGGCTATGGCTGTTGTTATTTTATGTAGGTAATCGTTTCTCACATTTGCTATCTTAAGCCACATCTTTGCTATTTTTCTTTGGTGTTTTTTGTAATTATTAGAAAACGGTGTCTTATCTCCTTTTTTGGTAGGGTGTTGTTTTCTCGAGAGTTGCCTTTGGAGTTTGATTAGTTTTTTCTCATATTTACTTAAATCAAGAGGCTCGAAGTAACAACCGTTGGATAGTGTGATTATCTTTTTTACACCTACATCTATACCCACGGGGTTGGATAGATTTTCTTTAATTGATGTGTCTTTTTCGGTAACTACGCTTATATACCAGCCATCGGCGTATCTTTTAACTGTTACATTCTTTGGTTTGCCAACTATGTTTCTTGATTTATAAAACCTAACCCATCCTATTTTAGGTAAAAATATTCTATTGTTATTTATCTTAAAGCCTTGAGGATATCTAAAGCTGTCTGGCGATTTACCTTTCTTCCTGAAGTCTGGAAAAGATATACCATTGCCTTTGGTAAAAGCACTGTCTATGGCTTTGTATAAATCCTTTAAGGTTTGTTGTAGAATTTGAGAATGTGCTTCTTTTAAGAAAGCGTATTCTTCGGATTGTTTCCATAATTTAAGCATTCCCGCCATTTCGTTATAGGTAGGTATAGTAGCAGTATTTTTGTAATATTGTGGCAAGTGGATATTGATGATTTTATCTACCTTTTTTATATCAAGCTTTTGTTTTATTAAAGCAATAGCTTTATTCCATACAAACCTACAAGAGCCGGCAAATTGGGCGAACTTGTTTTCTAACTCTTCATTGGTCTTGAGTTTAAATTTAAAGGCTTGACATGTAATCATTGTTATATTATAGTATTGGTCTATGGAAAAGTCAAGTAAAATTAGAACTGGTAGGCATTGTGTTTTTCTTCTGCATGTGCATTTGGTCTTTGTAACTAAATACAGAAAGAGCGTATTTCAAAAGAAACACTTAGAAACCTTAAAGGAAATCTTCGCCAAAGTCTGTCAAGATTTTGAGGCAGAACTGATAGAATTAAATGGAGAAAGCGACCATGTCCATTTGCTTGTAAACTATCCGCCAAAGGTGGCAGTCTCAAAACTGGTAAATTCGCTAAAAGGTGTTTCTTCCAGAAAGCTAAAACAAATCCATCCTGAATTAAGGCAGTATTACTGGAAAAACGCTTTATGGTCTCCAAGCTATTTTGCAGGTTCCTGTGGTGGAGCTCCGCTTGAGGTTATCAAACAATATATTGAAACCCAGAAGACACCCACTACATCACCTACCTAAAAGAATGTGTCTTGTGGGTGGTGGAGGGATAAATATTTTATAAAAGTAATAGAATGAGATAACAGATCTATATAAAAATATATATTATTCTTAACTAAGTTATCTAAATAAATATAATATTTGTTTTCGATATGTTTTTTATAAGAAAATATAAAAATATCTTTCCACAATTCATTAGTAGTTTGAGTAGCTTGCTTACCATTCATTAGTTGATTATAATAAAATAATATTTGATACATTAAACGGTTTTTATGTATTAAATAAAATCTTAAATATTTGTATCCAATTAAATTAATACTTACTATAAGTATTATTGTACTTAAAAATAAACTAAGATATATAACATTATCATAGTTATAGATTTGATTCAACGTGTATATAATAAATATAGAAAAAAGAAAAATAAAAGTTAAATAACCTTTTATATAAGACTTATTTATAATTAAATAATAACTTACAATTAATATCATTTGTAATAATAAAAAATTGAATAAAACATACTTTAAATAAACTATATGTATAAAAAACTTTAGACACATCGCAAAAAACATCATTGCAAAAATAGTTAGTATTAAAGTATTTAAAAAACCATAAACTACATCACGATACGTTTTATTAAAGGATTTTTTAATAACTATTTGATTAAATAAAAATAAATTGATTAAGACAAAACCTATAACTTTTGTATCTAATATATACTTTAAATCAATATTAATAAAAACATACAACAAACTAAACAAATAATAAATTAAAACCATCAGCTTTAATGTTATATCTGAGTATTTATATTTTTGACTCATATAAATTACTCCTTACTTTTTAATTCACTTCTTAATTTACTTCTTAATAAATTATTTCTTAATAAAATCATTTTAGTAATAATCTTACCAATCCTATAACTTTTATAAACATTCATATGTTGTATATAACAAAAAAAATCAAAAACTGTAAATTTTATAAAAATATAATTAATAATTTAAATTCATTTCTGCATTATAACCTAAATCTTTAGAAACTTCAGGTTTTTGTTTATTTAGTTCTTTTAATATCAGTTTAGAAATATAATTTAAATAACAACTTAAAGTAATAAATTTATCTAAATATAATGTACTTGTCTTTTTTTCATTAGTAGTTTCTTTTTCTATTATTTCATTTATATCAACTAAAGGATATTTGTAATTAAGATTTAAAAATCTTCTTTCAATATCTATCTCATAAAAATCATTTAAGTTCTTAAATTTGTTTAAATCTGTAAGAGTAACATAATTAGCATATATAGTACTACTAATTAAAGATTTTATATCTTGAATCATACTAAAAATTTGATAATTAGTTTGTTCCAGTGTAGGTATAATATTTTTACTTAATAATTCTTTTTTGAATTCTATTATTTTTTCAGGATCTGATGTATCTAAACCATACTTTTTCATCTCTTCTTCAATTTCTTTATCATTAATAGGAATATTGTTATCTTTTACTAAATCCAATAGAGCATCTATTATTTTTCCTCGCTCTTTAATTTCATTATCAGAATCTTGTTTTGTAGGTTTATCTTCACCTAATACTTTATCTAGAAAATTAGATAAAGGATCTTGCTTCATAAAAAGTTTTGATTCTGAAGGTAAAACTGGTTCAAAAAAATCTATTAAATGTTTATATTCATAAGCTAAAAACTCAGGTATTACTGGTTGATGTACAAAAAATGTTTCTAATATGTGAGCAAGACTATTTACTATAGTTGGATTTATAGTATTCATTTTAAGTACTTTTGTATAAAAATCCTGCAAAGTAAATTTTTCAGTTTCAAAATTTACTTTAATTTTATTTAATAATTTATTTAAAGTTTCTCTGTCTATTTTATTATTAACATAATTTTTGCATATTTTTAAAACATTATGTTGATATGTAAAATAAGCTTTAAGAAATGATATATATTTTTTGTAATACATATAATAAGGATTATTAAAAGATTCGAATTGTTTTTCTATATTATTTATTTGATTATTTATAACATTTAAAACATCTGGTTGGTTTTCATAAATAACATTAAATAGCATCTTATAAGAATCTGGATTATTTTTTAGTTTATCAAGATTTTTATATATTTTAAATAATAAAGGATATTTTGTTAAAATATCATTTTGACTAATATTTTCTTTAGTATTTAATATACTGGTAGTATAAATATAATTTACAGCTGTTTTTATACCTATAAAACTTTCAGTAGACATTCCCATCATACTATTTTTAAACATTGAAGTGAGATGTTTTCTTATATTAGCTTTTATACTGGTTGCATTTTTTTGTATCATATTCTGTTCTTTACTGTGTATTTCACTGAATTTATTAAATAAACGGTCAGTATTATTGTTTATAAAATCATTAATTGTTTTTATAATCCTACTTACTAATATATTTCTTACCTTTATTTCTTCGTTTTTATTTTGTACCATATATTTTAAAGGATCTGATAAAAGATTATTAACCTGTTTCCAGAGAGCAAATACATTATTATATTTATCACTACTAATTATATTTTTCACTGAAGATATTATAGCTTTACTTATACTATCAATATCAGCTCTTTTAACAAAATCATTCCAGACATAATCAATAAAAACCATTTTAAAATTGTTATTTTTATCTGCAGCAGTTTGTATAAATCTCTTACCTTTTATGTTAGCCATAGGAACTTTAATATCGAAATTTCTGAAAACTGTTTGAGATTCTTTTGCATTCTGGTCAAATGTTTTTATTAATGAAGTTATAAAATTTGAATATATTTTATTTAGTTCATTATTATATGTATTGTTATAATTTTTTTGAAATTTTTTATTCTGTTTAATATTATAATTATCTTTAAAATTTTCAAACATAAAACTTTCCTCCAGACTATTCTACTAATATATAGTATAACAAATTTTTTACACAATTCTAAATAAAAAAATATTACAGATTTTTTAACAAATTTTAAATTTATTTTTTATGTTATATATTTAATAGAAAAACAATAATATTATAATAATAAAGAAAGGAGTTATTATATGAAAGTAATAGACAAAGAAAAAAAGAAAAATATTAAAAATTTATATATCACAACAAATGATGAATTATTATATTTTCAAAATGAAACTGAACAAACAAAAGACAATAACATTTATATAAGTCAATTACAAAAACTTCAACAAAAAGCATTAAACAAACTTAGACAGTTACAAAAAATAAATAAAAAAATTCCAGGGGAATACCTTGTAACATTAGAATATATAACTCCAATTGATAATAATCCTAACAAATATAAAACTTTAATAGATACATTTAAATTAATGTATGAGGAAAATAGTGTACCTAAATATGATATAAATAAAAGATTGTTAAATACATTCTATTACGTATATGATGAAATCAATGATAAATTCACATCCAAGTTGGTTATTGCGATTGAAACTACTTTGGACAAAAAAACATTGAACTATTCCATATTGTACAGATCATCCGATTTAACAAGTGAGAAACTCATACAAGTAATGGATGAAATTAAACAGGTAATTGATAACTATGTATTCGAAATTACACCAGAAACTAATAATATTAATTTAAAACAAATTGATACATCTTATAATCAGGATTTATCATTATGAAAATAACTAAAAATATAAAAATACATGGAGGTTTTTTATGGCCAAAGTATTAAAACCATTAAATGTATCTACTCAATACATAAAAGAAATTGATAATTTAACTGATACAGATATGGTAAACTTAGAACCAATTGATTTAAAACAAATGAAAAATCTTTTGTTTAATAATAAAAATCATTTAAACTTTAATAAAGCTATAGCAGAAAAAATATTAAATTATTTCCAGCAAAGTTTAAGGGATTTAGCAAAATTAGATTTAAACACTAAAGATGATAAATTAAAATTTATTAAATTATTAGCTCTTAATAATTATTTTATTGAATATAGACTTGAAGATCTATTAAATCATTTGACACCTAAAGAAAAAGACGCTTTTATTAAAAATTATATGAAATCCTATGAACAAGTCCAAGATATTTACAAAGAAAACCAACATGATTTTAAATATTATTTAGAAGAAGCGATAACTGATTTAGGAATTGATACATTTGAAAATTATTTAAATATCGATAAAGGGAACATGATTAAAAACGTAGTTTTTAACAATCTTCTTCATACTGAAGAATCATTATCAAATCTTATAGGTAACCTTATAAATTTCTTTGACGGAATGACACCAATCATGATTTTAGGATCAGCATTTATTAAAAATAACTTACAAATTTTAGATGGCAGCCAAAACGAAGAAAAATTAGTTAATGAAATACTAAATTTAAATGTAGATGATGAAATTAAACAATACTTATTAATGGATTTATTTAACAAAGATATTATGGAATATAGACAGGAGAATAATAAATTTATAGAACAAAATTCTCAACTTTATAATCTTTATATTGATGCCTTTAAATCTGTAGGAATTGATTTAGAAAAAGAGCTTGATAAAGTATCCAGACTCGCTCAGAAAGACCCAGATTTTGATTTAAATAATCCAAAGAATCTAAATAAATTAGATACTGTTACATTAACTGCTTTGAATTTTTACAAAACAGTTAGACAAAGATTCTCCATGGATCAAAAAGATGATCTTAAATTTAATGACCCTACATCATTCTTTGCACCAAAACCTGATAGAGACTTAAGTATGTAAAATATACCCCTCTTGATGAGGGGTTTTTTATTTTTAAGATTAAATAATTAAATTAATTTTATTTATATATTTATTATTTTATTGACTTCCTCCTCTCCCTAGTGGTGGAGCTCCGCTTGAGGTTATCAAACAATATATTGAAACCCAGAAGACACCCACTACATCACCTACCTAAAAGAATGTGTCTTGTGGGTGGTGGAGGGATAAATTTTGTGTTTTTTCTTTATTAGGTTTTTTATTAATATTTATCTTATTAAGATTTATTTCTTTTATATTATATTGTTTAAGTAATTCCTGGTATTTACCTGTTTTAATATAATCTTCTTCGAAAAGTTGTAAATTTGTTTTCTCTGTTTCTAAATCCGTATCATATTTACACATTAATTCTTCTAACTTTTTACCAAAAACTTTAGCATCTTCTCCATAAAATACTTTCCATATAAAACCATCTATAGACCATCTTTCTAAAGTAACCATTACAATTAATAGTTTTTTAGAGTCAAATTTATCATCATCTAATACAGTAGTAAAAGAACCTTCTGTAAAAGATTCAGTTGCTAGTATATATTCACTATTTTTCAATAAATTAGGTGGTGTAAAAAATATTTCAGCTATACTACAAACATCAAGATAAAAGTTATAATTAGCTTTTGTATTTTTTATTTTATTTAATATTTTCTTTTTAGAATATGAATATGAGTAAGGATTACTGGGTAAATGAAAATCTATAATTTTTATAAGTTCATTATCTTCATATACTTCAATATAAAAGTTACTCATTTCAAAAGCAAATTCATTATACTTAATTTAATTTCTAAATAAGCTATTTGATAATTATTTGAATAAATAAAAAAAAGGGTAGATAATTCTACCCTTTTTTGTATAGTAAAAATATTTTTTATATTTTATATATTAAATCTTGATATTAATTTCTACACTTAATCAAAGCATCTACATAAACTACAGCTACTGCAAGAGATCTTGAGCCTACTTTACCATTAATAATAGACATAGAATCATTAGTATCAAATCCATAAACGTATTCAACATCTTGAACGATTAATGCATTATAACCTCTTTTTTGTACATATTTCTTTTCAATTTCAAGACTGTTTGTTATAAATTTATATAGCTTAACAGGTAAACCTTTTTTCCTATCAACAGTAGATGACATATATTCAAAATCTGTAATGCCGTAACTAGATACATCACCTTTTCCCACTTTTAGTATTTTACATCCAGTTAATCCTTTAAGAGAATGTTCTATAAAATTTTTATCAAATATAATATAGTAAGGCTTTTCTGAAGTTTTAGTTTTATTTTCTGTAGCATAACTAACACTGAATAAGTTATTTACAAGTAAGAAAGTAGTTAGCCCAAAAATAACCAATAATTTTTTCATAAATATCTCCTTTCTATATTTATTTTTTTTAATTAATATTAATATTATTTTTGTTATATTATTCTTGTTTTGTTTCTGTCTTTTTATCCAAGTTTTTCAATTCTAAATAAATATCATATAAATAATTCCTGGTATCTATAGATGCTGCTACCATTCTCATAAATGCAAAACCAATACCCATACCTAAAATAATACCTAAAAGTGATAATATAGCTGATAATAAAGCATAAAAATTTAAACCATATCTTATTGCAGGAATTAAAGACATAATAACAAAGATAGCACCAAAAGCTCCAGTAAGACCAATTAAAAATTCCGCAGCACTAAATAACAAAGGATAATCCATTTTTACATTATTTTTTTCTGGTACATGACTCATAAATCACCTCTGCTCTTTTTTTATTTTTTATATTGTTCTAAAATAATCTTCTTGTATTTTTGCGTCTGTAATAATCACTATTAGCTTCATCTATAAGTTTTAAAATTTTACCTTTTTCTGTAATTGTTACATCAGCTCCCTTTTTAAGTTTTAATACTACTTTTGTTATAATATTTTTTTCATTCAAATAAAAAACGACATTACTTTTATCTCTCTTATCAAAGCATTTTACTTCATTACCATCTAAACTACACTGTAGTTTCGTATCTCTAAAAAACGGATATAACATTTTTAAATCATCCATTGTAATCGAAGATCCACTACAACCAATTACCATGGCTAATATTATAAAACTTGTTAATACTAAAAACAGTTTTCTCATATTAACATCTCCTTTTAATTTAATATATAAATATTATACTGTAATTTTAATAAAATGTCAACTTAATTTTTACAAATAATTTAATATTTTAAAAATATTGTTAATTATTTTATATATTAAGATCATCTAAACTATTATCAAATGGTTTATCTAAATCAGATTCTAACTTCGATTCATTTCTATAATATAAAATAGTTTTTTTAAATAAAGTAGGTAAACCATATACTGCATGTTCTGGATTGTCTTCCATATAATCACATACATCTAAAACTAAATTAGCTATTTCTGAAAAAGGTTCTTTCTGACACAAAGCTAATAATTTTATTATCTGATTATCATTTCCTCTTTCAAATATAGATACTACTTCTTCTATAGTTTCTGGCATATCGTCTATTTTATCTATGTTTCTATAAGTAAATTTTGTATTTTCATAATTTTTATTACTCATACTATAACTCCATTAAATTATCATTATCTCTTTTTACTTTAGTCTCAATTTCTTTTTTAAAAGTAGGTTCAATACCTGTTAAAGCTTCTGTTAATACAACAGCTGCATCCTGGGATATTTTTTTTATGTTCTTCCATTCAGTCCATGGTTTAACAATTCCTTTATATTTTTTTAAATCTATTTTATTTAAATCAAATGGTTTTGGTTCCGCTAATTGTTTTAGTAATTGTAATAATGGTGATTTTTTATTCTCAGGTTTACGCTTTTTTAATTTATCATACATATCTATATAATAATCATCAAAAGATTCCATAGCTTTAATTAATCTTGCTGGATCTTCACTATACAATTGTTTTGCTAAAGCACAAAAATCTAAATAATCTCTTGTAGCATTTCTTGACAAAATCATCCAAGCTTTAGTTCTTAAAGTTTCTTCTATGGTAGGTATTTTTATGAATTTACCTGGTTTTACTTCATATAAAGTTGTTTCTAACGGTTTTGTTCTCATTAACTGTCTTAAACCTGTTTCTACACCATCAAAATTACCTAAAATTACTTTTCCTTTTGCCATTCGAGCCAATTCCCACTCCCATTCTTCTTTTACATTATCAACTTCTATTTCCCCTTTTTCTAAAATATCAATAAACTTTTCAAATTTTTCCTTTAAATCATTAAATACAAAATCAATATCAAATGATACTCTATGCATTGCATAAATTGACGCAACAGAACCACCAATTAATATCCCATCTGGAAATATTTTATGAAATTTACAGGCAACATTTAATAAATGTTCCCAATCAAAATTATCATCAGTAATATTAGTAGACGTTATATTATTACTAAATTTTTTGTATTCCATATTTTTACCTCTTGATTTTGATTTTGCATTTCTTTTCATGATTATATTATAACATAATTTATCAAAATAAATAATAAATAAATTATAAATTAGATTATAAATCAGGAGAACCCAAATTATGTATTAAATAAGTAATCATGGACAAAAAAGGTATATAGAGATAATAAGGGTTCTCCTGATTCCCAGTACTCACCCCCATATATAATAAATATAATAATAAAAAATAATTAAAAAACAATAATTCATAATTACTTTTTTTTATTTTCGTCGACCTCTATTTTTTTACTATTAAATGATAGACAAAATACTCTAAAAAATATATAAAATAGATTATTTTGTTATAAATACCAAATAATTGTCGATCCCCAGGAATTTTTGCATGATTAGAGATCGACGAAAATTATGTAAAAATTTTGAAATTTTTTATACTTTTTGATATAATAATAATATAGAGACAACAACAAGTTGTTTGAAAATTGAATATTTTTAGAGATAAGGGTTTATATTGTACCTATCAGGAGTTGAAACGAATTTGTTACAAAAGATAAAAACTTTGAAAAATACAGTTTATATTGTACCTATCAGGAGTTGAAACCAATAAAAATAAGTGATAAGTATGGAATTGCTGAAGCGTTTATATTGTACCTATCAGGAGTTGAAACAATATGCATATACATATAATTTATACAAAAATATAAGTTTATATTGTACCTATCAGGAGTTGAAACACAGGCACAACAAAACAGAATATATCATCAATAGTTAGTTTATATTGTACCTATCAGGAGTTGAAACTAAAACAACAGCAACAAAAACAACAGCAAAAGCAGTTTATATTGTACCTATCAGGAGTTGAAACAAAGAGGCTTGGTACATGCGCAAGGATATGCTTGTGCAAGTTTATATTGTACCTATCAGGAGTTGAAACACACCTCTTGCAGCATGCTCCAAAAAATTTGTTTCTAGTTTATATTGTACCTATCAGGAGTTGAAACAAGGTTAGCAAATTCACACTTAGGAATTGGATGAGGTTTATATTGTACCTATCAGGAGTTGAAACCTAATGAAATTAATTTCTGGTCCAACTGATTTATCAAGTTTATATTGTACCTATCAGGAGTTGAAACGGTTTAAATATAAAGGTGTATACTGCAAAGAATATCGTTTATATTGTACCTATCAGGAGTTGAAACTATATACGTAATCATCAACTTTTAGTTTACCATATTTGTTTATATTGTACCTATCAGGAGTTGAAACACAGAAGTTATAGTTGTGGTAATTATTTTAGGTGTTCTGTTTGTATTGTATCTATTAGGAGATAAGGTTAAAAAAAACTAATTATTATTTAAAAAACAAATCAATATAATTAATAGTCATGTAATAATAAATAAAATTAATATATTTAATATATTAAAACCAAAAACATTACTTATATTGTCAAATTTAATATAATAATATAAAAATTATTTGACATTAATATTTTTTTATAGTATAATAATTAATATGAGAATGAAAATAGAAATTAATTCAAATAAAAATTTTATATTATTACCTATAAATCATAAACATATTATACAAGGATTTTTATATAATAATCTTCCGAAACCTCTTTCAGACTTTCTTCATAATATAGGTTTCTTTTATTATAAGCGTCAATTTAAACTATTTACATTTTCTAATTTATATAGTTCTTATTTTCAAATAATTACTATACAAGATAATAAAAAAACAGATAAATATATTAAATTTAAAACACCTGTAACATTATATATAGCATCAGGAATTAATAATTTTATTAATAATTGGAATAATAATTTTTTATTATCAGATAATTTAAAATTAGGCGATAATACTGTTTATATAGAAAGTATAGAAGTATTACCACAACCTGAAATTACTAATAAATGTTTAATTAACACTCTTTCCCCTATTACTGTATATAGAACATTAGAAAATAAAAAATATCACTATTATAATCCAAACGATATTGATTTTAATGTATTAGTAAAAAATAATATCAAAAAGAAATATGCATTATTAACAAATACTATTATAAATGATTTTGATTTTAATATGAAAAATATTAAATATAAAAAAATAATAACTAAATATATTAAAAAACCAAAAATAAATAAAGATTTTATTATAGAAGCATATGATGGTATATTTGAGATAGAAACAGAACCAGAAATTTTAAAAACAATTTATGATGTTGGTTTGGGAGCAAAAAACTCCCAAGGTTTTGGTATGTTTAGTATTATTAAGAATAATTAATATATTTGATATTAAATTATTAAAATAACGAGGTGTTAAATGATTACAGCTTTAAAAGATTTAGGTGAATTAGTCTATAATGATTACATTACAGGATTATATGATTCTAAAATATTATCTAGTAAAATAAGTATAGCAGAATTATGTGATATAAAATCATTATCTGATATAAAATCATTATCTGACGAAAAAATAAATATATTTACTGATACTTTAACAGATGACTTGAGTAATGACTCTTATATTATAAGAGAATGGTGTTTAGAGTTTGATAATAATTATGAATTAATATCACCTAATATAATTGAAAAAGATTTTCAAAAAGAAAATAGTTACTTATATTTATATAAAAGAGGTTCTTCTAGAGGTACTAACTATAGCCCAGCTTTTCTAGATAAAAATGCAAATACAAAATTGAATAAACTTGAACAGTGGTTTAAAAATCACTTACATATTAACGAAATTGCTCAAATGTTCAATGAAGTAGAAAAACATAAAAACACAATATTAAATGATTTAATTAAACTAACACAAATAATAAACCCAAAAAAATCCAGTCGAGAAAAAGCTATTTTTACTATAAAAATTAATGGAAAATATTTGTTTGAAATTGATAAACCAAACTTTAAAAGAATTTTAGTAGAAGATTATATACTTAAAGTTACAAATAATTTTCAAAAAACATTTTCTACATGTAGTATATGTAGAACTCATAAACAAGTATTTTCCACCTCTGAAATTTTTAGATTTTATACTACAGATAAAGTTGTTTATGTCGCAGGTGGGTTTGACAAAGATAAAGCATGGAAAAACTTCCCTATCTGTTTAGAATGCTTTATCAAAGCAATTATAGGAAGAAAAACAGTTGAAAATAATTTTAAATATAGTTTTTATGGTAGTAATTATATATTAATACCTAAAATTATACTGAATAAGGATAATACTATATTAGATGAAATTAATAATTTGTTAGCAGTAGATAAAAAACAACAAAATATATCAAACGAAAATAGAAAGTATATAACAAATAACAAAAGTGAAATCTTAGATATTATAAGTACATATAAAGATGCTATTAGCTTTTATTTTCTCTTTTTAAAGAAAGATAATTCAGCTGAAAGAATTGTATTATTAGTAGAAGATGTATATCCATCTAGACTTAAAACTATTTTTAATGCCAAAGAGAAAATAGATAAATTATTTAATATAGATTATAATTTGAGTTATATATATGAATTTGTAAAAAATGATAATAAGTTATTTTTTGATATAACTAATAAAATATTTAAAGGTGGACACCTTGATTTTAATCTATTTATACGTCTTCAAATGGATGGTATTAGAGAAAAACTTTTCAAAGATAATTCACGTAATAAAAACAAACTCAAAAAAACAATATTAAGTGCCATTATGAATGTAAGATTTTTAGAAGAATTAGAAATATTAAACAAGGAGGTAAAACCAATGCAAGAAAATTCTAAATTTAATGAAATATTTGAAAAAATAGGTAAAAAACTAAACACTCCAGCAAGAAGAGGTATATTCTTGTTAGGAGCTCTTGTAGAAAAATTAATAGAAATACAAAAAGGTAAAAGAACTAATTCTCCATTTATAAAACAATTAAAAGGTGGTAAGCTAACTGAAAAAGACATTCAATCTTTATTTACAAATACATTAGTTAAGTATAGAGAATACGATGCTTATTATCCTTTTGTAAGAATATTAGCAAAAGAAATTTCTAATTATTTATTAAAAGAAAATAAATTCCATATGACTGTAGATGAAATAAATTATTATCTTTTTGCTGGAACAAGCTACTATAATGATGTAATCGAAATAGCAAAACAAATAGCAGAAGAACAAAAACAAATTCAAAATAACAATAATGAAAATAATACTGAAGAAAATACTAATAAAAATGAATAAAATAAAAATAATAACAAGGAGGTAAGATAATATGTCAGAAAATATTGTAAAAAACCGCAGAGAATATTTATTCTTGTATGACGTAAAATATGCTAACCCTAATGGTGATCCTAATGACGAAAACAGGCCAAGAATAGACGAAGAAACCCAAATTAACATTGTAACTGATGTAAGACTTAAAAGAACTATTAGAGATTATTTACTAAATTATGAAAACAAAGAAATTTTTATTAGAGAAATTTTTAATAAAAATGGTAAACTACAAGAAGCTAAAGACAGGGCAGCAAATTTTGGAAAAAACCCAGAAAAAATTTTAGCAGAGTGCATTGATATTAGATTATTTGGAGCAACTATACCACTTGAAAAAAAGAGTAACTCTGGAAAATCTATAACATTTACTGGTCCTATTCAATTTAATATAGGACAGTCATTACATAAGGTAAAACTAATGCATATTAAAGGTACTGGTGCTTTTGCATCTGGTGAAAATAAAGAACAAAAAACTTTTAGAGAAGACTGGGTTCTTCCATATTCTTTAATCGCATTTCACGCTATATTAAATGAACAAGCAGCTGTAGATACTAAACTCACAGATGAAGATGTTGAATACTTTAAAAAAGCCATGTGGGAAGGTACTAAAAACTTAATTACACGATCGAAAACTGAACAATTACCAAGACTACTAATAGAAGTAATATTTAAAGAAGGAGTATGCACTCATATTGGTGAACTACATAAATATGTAAAAATTGAATCAGAATTAGAAGATGAAGAGATTAGAAGTACAGAAGATTTTGTTTTAAACGTAGATGAACTTATTGATGTATTAGAAGAATATGCAGATAAAATAGAAAAAGTTACATTTAAAGTTGATAGAAAGCTAAAACTAAATAAGCCTTTAGCATCAGATGAAGTTAAATTTGAAAAAATTGAATTTTAAAGGAATAAGGTTATGAAAGTACTAGTATTTGATATATGGGGAGATTATGCACATTATAGGAAGTTTTATACAACTTCCTCTCCCCTTACCTTCTCTTGTCCTACACCGACTGCTGTTTACGGTATGTTAGGTGCTATATTAGGAACAAAAGGATACAAACATTTAGAAATTTTTAACTATAGTACTACTAAATTAGGTATTCAAATTTTAAAACCTATTACAAAAGTAAGAATGAGTACTAATTACGTATTAGCAAAAGAAATAAATGATTTATGGTACTTAAAAGATAGAACTCCTATACAAGTAGAATATCTTAAAAATCCATCTTTTAGGTTATTTATACATATAAATAATAATGAAATATTTACTAATTTAATTAATAAAATACAAAATAAATTGTTATATTATACTGTATCACTAGGAACTGCTAATTTGATAGCAAATTATAAATATATTGGTGTATTTAAAGCTGAACATATAAATCATACAGATACAATAAAAACTATAATACCTCTAGAAAATATAGAAAATATAAAAGCAGTATCAGGTAAAAAATACTTTAAAGAAACATTACCTGTGGATATGTCTACAGACAGACAAGTTAAGTTATATAAAGAAATATTAATGGAATTAAATGGTGCTGCTTTAGAAGGAGAATTTAAAGAGTGTTATAAACTTGACAATGGTGATATAATTTCTTTTATATAAATAATATAGTGAGGTTATTAAGTGGCTACCAAGTCTGGATTATTGTCTCATCCTGATAAACAACTGGAAGACCATATTAGTAATGTTATTAAGTTAGTTAATAATTTTTATGATAATACAAAACTAAATGATAATATTTTAAAAAATATTCTTACAATAATTTCATTTGCACATGATGTAGGTAAAGCCACTACAGCTTTTCAAGAATATATTAAAGGAAATAGTGAACTAAAAAATAAACCTGAAACTACACATTCGTTATTTGGTGCTTGCATCAGTTTATATTTAACTGATAGATATCTAAAATCAATAAATCAAAATAATGATTTTTTATTATTTTTATCGTTTGTTATACCTAGATTACATCATTCTAATTTGGTAGATGTTTATCAAATAACTTTATTAGATGAAAATCAGATTGAACTATTAACAACACAACTAAACTTATTAAAAATAAATCAAGATCAGTTTTATCAATTTATAGAAAATACTAAAATAAACAATAAAGATTTAATTAAATTCAATTTAAATGAAATTAATTTTAATAATATAATTTTATTAATTAGACAAATTAACAAGTTTATAAAAAATATTAGAACTACAGTAAATGGATTAAACAAAACTAATATTTTATTAAAAAGTAGAATTAATTCAAAACCTATTAATATTGACTATTATATTATTGTTAGTTTATTATATTCAATATTAATTGATGCTGATAAATCAGATGCAGGAATAAAAGCAGATAAAAATATATTATTTAAAAGAGATAATTTATCATCAGAAATAATTGATAATTTTATTAACACTTTAAAATTTAAAAAAACCGATATTGTAAAATTAAGACAACAAGCTTTTCAGGAAATTACAACTAAAGATATAGATATAAACAACAAAATTTACACATTAACACTACCCACTGGTTTAGGTAAAACATTACTTTCATTTAAATTAGCTCTTAAACTGTCTAATAAGATAAAAGAAGAAAAAAATGTTATTCCAAAGATTATATATTGTTTACCCTTTTTATCTGTAATTGAGCAAAACTATAATGTTATTAAATCTGTTTTAGAGACTAATAATATTAAAGTTGATAATTCTATTTTAATAAAACATCATTATCTAACTGATATGACATATACATATCAAAACGACGAATTCGAATATGATACATCTAAATTATTGATTGAAGGTTGGAATGGACAAATAATTACAACAACATTTTTACAGTTTTTTTATTCTCTTATTGGGAATAAAAATAAAATGCTTCGAAAATTTCACAAGCTAACTAATTCTATAGTAATTTTAGATGAAATCCAATCTATTCCTCAAAAATATTGGTTATTATTAAAAGAAGTATTAAACAAAATGGCTGAAAAATTTAATTTTTATGTAATATTAACTACTGCTACTCAACCAATGATTTTTGATAAAAAACAATATATCGAATTAGCAAGTAATAATTATTTTGATAAATTAGATAGGTATGTAGTTAACATAAATAAAGATTTAAAAACTGTAGATGAATTTTATTATAGTTTAAATATTGAAAAAAATAAAACTTACTTATTTATAATGAATACTGTTAATTCTGCTAAAAGATTATATGAGTTATTAAAAAAAGAATATAAAAATGATATATTATTTTTATCTACACATATTACACCAAAAGAAAGATTAAAAAGGATCCAGCAAATAAAAAACAATGATAAAAGAATAGTAGTATCCACACAACTTGTGGAAGCTGGAGTTGATATTGATTTTGATGTAGTTTACAGAGACTTTGCACCTCTGGATAGTTTAATACAGTCAGCTGGAAGATGTAATAGAAATGGTGAGAAAACAACAGGTATATTTAATATTCTAAAGCTTTATAATGAAAATCATCAAGGTAGATTATATGGCTCTTATATTTACGATACACTTTTATTGACAGCAACAGAACAAATATTAGATAAAGAGTTTTTTACAGAGCCAGAATTTATTCAATTAACAAATAAGTATTTTCAAAAAGTTAATGAAATTAAATCTAATAGTGACTCACTGGAATTATTAAAAATATTAAGCGAATTAAAATTTACTTATGAAAAAGATAATAATAAAATTACTTCTGTAGAAGATTTTAAACTTATAAACAATAATTACCCCAGAATTGATGTTTTTATTCAATTAGATGATACAGCTGTAACAATTTGGAAAGAATATATTAAAATAAGTAATATAAAAGATTATTTGGAAAGAAAAAGATTATTTAACAATATAAAAAAAGATTTTTTCGAATACATTATATCAGTACCTATAAAAGACAATATGAATATTCCACCAATTGAAAATAATTTTTACTATGTACCTATAGATAATTTAGATGATTATTATGACTATGAAACAGGATTCAAAACTGATAGTAATTTATATATTGCACTTTAGTCGATCTCAATGTTTTAATGAAAAAACAAGTATAAGAGTAAGTAAAAAAATAACTAAAAACAGACATTTTATTAATAATATAAAGTAATTGTCGATCTCCAGGGATTTTTGCATGATTAGAAATCGACTGAAAATTATGTAAAAATTTTGAAATTTTTTGTACTTTTTGATATAATAATAATATAGAGACAACAACAAGTTGTTTGAAAATTGAATATTTTTAGAGATAAGGGTTTATATTGTACCTATCAGGAGTTGAAACCGCTTACAGCTAGTAGTTATGCTATTTTTGTTGAGCTGTTTATATTGTACCTATCAGGAGTTGAAACGTTTTCAAAAATATTTGTGTATTAGTATTACTAAGCACGTTTATATTGTACCTATCAGGAGTTGAAACCACGTTGTATCACTTTCATCAAATACATCATTTCAGTTTATATTGTACCTATCAGGAGTTGAAACTTATATCCGACACATCTTTCCTTTTTATTAAACTTTGTTTATATTGTACCTATCAGGAGTTGAAACAATTTATCTGCATCCCACCATATCTCAAAATAATCAGTGTTTATATTGTACCTATCAGGAGTTGAAACATTACAAAAGCAATAAATGATGTAATGGTGATTTTTGTTTATATTGTACCTATTAGGAGTTGAAACACAGAAGTTATAGTTGTGGTAATTATTTTAGGTGTTCTGTTTGTATTGTACCTATTAGGAATTAATTTAATATTTTTGGTTTATTATAACATTCTAAATTCCAGAATATAGAAAATTTTAAATTTTCAAACTATTTTATTAACTGCATCAATGAATTTCTTGTTAGATTTATTTAGTACAATATAATTAAACCATGTATTTTGTAATTTATATTTATCTAGTTTTTCCATAATATTATCATTTCCATTAAATAATATAAATAATAATTTATAATTATTTTTGTTATTTTCTAATAATACTTCATATTTTTTAATTAAATCCTCTAGTATTTTAAAATCCTTTAAATAAATTTTAATTTCAATATAACTTATAATTTTATTCTCTTTTTTTATTATTATATCAGGTTGTATTTTATTTTGTTTTTTATTACCAACTTTAACTGGTTTAGGTAATTTAATTGTCTGTTGTACATTTATTTTGAAATTTTGACTTTGCCAATACTTAATGTCTTTTGTAATTGGTAGCAATTTAAAATTTTGATTATATTTTTTAGTTATATAATGAATAATAAATCTTACAATTAAAAATTCTGACAATCCGGTAAAACCACTAGAGTTTCCTTTAAAATTTTTTAATAAATTAAACTGTAAATAATACAGATGATTTATTGTATTAGATGTTATATTATCCAAATTATCTTGAATTAAATTATCTATTTTTTGTAAAAAATTAGCATATAAATTTTGAAAATTATCAATAATATCTTGTTGTGTTATATCACTATTAATATTTTTCATAATTAAACCCCCCTTTATATATTAATCTTTATTCAATATACTCTTTTTAAAACTTTCATCTACCATCTGTTGTGTACTTTTTGCATATACAAGAGTACTATTTACATTTTTATGTCTTAGCAACTCTTTTATGTGTAACAAATCTACTCCAGCATTTACTAACTTCATAGCAAATGTATGTCTTAATAGATGTATACCAGTTTTGTTTATACCTGCTTTTTTGTAAATATTAGTAATTATTTTATAAGCATCTTGTCGTTTTAAAATGGATCCATTACGAGTAATAAAAATATTATTATGTTTATTACTGTAAGATTCACTTAAATATAAATACTCATCTTCTATGAGCTCTTTTGGTACATATGCGTAAGATTCCGTTTGTCCTTTACCTTTTACTTTAATTTGATAGTAATATGTATTATTAATTGCAATTTCTTCAAAATCTGTAAATTTAAGCTGTAAAGCCTCTGATATACGTAATCCTGAATATAATAATAACTTTATTAAAAATACATTACGAAATGTAACAATACTCTCCCTTCTGCTCTTTAATACCTCTAAATAGTTTAATAACTTACTAATCTCCTGTTCGGTTAAGTATTCCTTCTCTTTTGTTTGTGTTACTATTTTAATTTTTCTAAATATAGTAGTATAGTCTTTATACTCTCTATTATTTTCAGTTATAAAAATAAAGAACTGCTTTAATGCTTTTATGTATATTTGTTTAGTATTAGAACTTATACTGTCTTTAATTGATATTTCTTCTCTATAAGCCAAACTACCTTGTATATATGGTCTATTAATATCATTAATATCCATTTCATCAACATAACCCCTACTATACTCAATAAAATAATCAATTTCCTTTGAATACAATTCAATAGTATTATTTGAGTAATTTCTCACTCGTAAATCTTCTATAAATAGCTTTTTCCATCTAATTAAGTCATTAACTAAGTTATCCTTTATTAATGGCTCTAATTCCATAATATACCACCTATACTTTTTAGCACTTTTAAAGGGTTTCTCCCTGCTCTTCCAAATTATACACTATAAATTTTACTTTTGTCAATCATACTTATTAGTATGTATGATAATATAATACATTTTAATCTAAAACTTATCTTAAAATACCCCTCAATTTACCCTTTTGGTATGTATGATATTATTGTTATATATTTTGATATAGTTTAATTATTGACATAAATTATATTTCAGTTATTATAAGTATTAATTTAAAACAAATTAAAAGAAAGGAGTATTTTATGAGCGAATTAAAAAATAACATAACAAACAAAAATAATACAACTGAATTTGTTAACAAACGTATTGACTTAACTAAAAAATCACTTAAACAAATAAAAATCATAGCTTCCATTCTTGATGATAATGTAGACAATAAATTTGACAAAAATACCATTAGCTATATTATAAATAAAGCTGTAAATCATTATTTCAATAGTGAAGAGATACAAAATCAATTAAAAGAATTATAATAATAACCACTATTAATAATTGATATAAGCATTAAGGTTAGTTATAGGTCGCTTATATGCTTAACACAGACAAAGAATTAATAACAATATTAGAATTAACAAAAATAGAAACATTACCACCTAAAGATGATGACAGGCTAATAATATTATCACAAGAAGTTACTAAAATGATATATTCTTATTTAAATATTCAAAAAATTACAGAATTTGAATTATGGAATACTTACTTTTCAAAATATATGAAATATGAAAATTTCCTGAGTTGTCTTCAAAATTCACAAGGTAAATATAAATATATAAAATATATATTAAGTTTCTATCGTTATATAACTAATAAGACCTATAATCTATCAACTAATTCAAGTTTAATTAACAACCACTCAATAATAACATAAAATTATTTATATTTTTCCTTTCAAAAAAGCACCATACTTTTTATCTTCTCCCATAATATGATTAACTAACCACTTTTTAAGGAAATTCAGTAAATTAAATCCTATTGCAGTATCACCCTTTTTATATCTCTCTAAGAATTCACCTACCTGTTCCTTTAAATCTTCATGTATTTCTCTATGTTTCTCATATTCTGGATATTCAAATCGTTTGAATGCTTCCTCTTCAGAGTTAAAATGATATACAGTGTATTCAACAAGCTCATTTAAAATCTTTTCTAAGACCACTGCTGATTTATCAGCATTTACAGCATCATATATTTCATTTACTAATCTTACCAAATTCTTGTGCTGTTCATCAAACTTATCAATCCCTACAGAAAGTTTATCTGACCACTCAATAAATTTACCTTTATAATCTATTTTAAAGAAACTAATATTTTCCATTAATTGTACTGATATCTCTAAAAGTTCACCACTTGATTGTTGGGTTTTATCAACAATATTTTTAATTTCATTTAGTTTGTAAGATACATTTGTTATATTTCTTGTAATATCCTCTATTGCAAGAGATTCTTCATTAATCGCATTTGTAATACTTTCAACTCTAAGCTTAACATCATTAAAACTTTCTTTAACTAAGTTAATAGATTCAATACTTTCATTTACTTTTGTTACACTATTTTTGACTTCTTCTTGTTCTTTCATTACTACATTTGAAATATCATCTGCTTCCTGCTGAATAGATTTAATAGCTTCTTCTATTAATTTAGTAGAATCAGTTGTTTTATTCGCAAGTTTTCTAACTTCATCAGCAACAACTGCGAATCCTCTCCCGTGTTCACCAGCTCTAGCAGCTTCTATAGCTGCGTTTAAAGCTAACAAGTTAGTCTGATCAGCGATCTCATTAATAGTTGATACTATCCTGCTAATTTCTTCTGATAACTTTCTAAATTCTGTTACTTTTTCTACAACTAATGATGATGTTTCTGCTACCTTTTCTACCTGCTCTTTATTTTCACTTATAATATTAATAGAATCATTTAATTTACTTTCAGAGTTAGTAATACTTTCAACTATTTCTACACTATTGTCATAAATGTTTTTACTTGTAGAGTTTAATTCTTCTGCAGCTGTAGAAATTGATTGAACTTCATCGTTTAATTCAGTAAGATTTTTATGAGCTTCATCACTTGCATTTGCTAAATCTTCAGATGCTGACTTAAGTTCTAAGGAAGTTTTAAAAAATTCTTTTAATATATCAGAAATTTTAATACAAGATTTATACATGTTACTTACTGTTTCAGATAATTCATCTTTAGATTTATTATTCATATTTTCAAATTCAAGTATACCTTGACTTATATTTGCTATATTTCTTTTTAAAACATTTAAATTTTTAAAAATATAACTGTTTAAATAGATAATAATAGCAACTGCAGAAACAGTTCCTAAAAACATTAAAAATAAATCCAACTTAATTAATAAAGATAAACTAATATTATTTGATATTCCATATATATTAAACAATCCAATAATACCACCTAATATACCTACAAATAATATACCTAAACTAATTTTAATTTTTAAATTAATTTTCATAGTAAACCCCCAAAATAACCTTTATCTTTTCTACTATATTGCTGCATTACTTTTGCTATCATAATATTTGACTTGCTATATCTGCTACAATACTTCTTTCACAGTGATCAAAAAATATAACTGCACTGTTTTTAATATTATTTTCCCTAAAAGATTCTGCTGCTACTATTAAACCATTATCACGTTCATCAATATAAGGAACATCTATTTGAAAAATATCACCTGTAAGAACTATCTTTGAATTTTCCCCTACTCTTGTTAAAATAGTTTTCACTTCCAAAGGAGTTAAATTTTGAGCTTCATCCACTATTATAAAGCTGTTATTGAAGCTTCTACCACGAATAAAAGGTAATGGCATAATTGATATTAAATCAGACTGCATTAGATAATCTTTAGAGGTTACGTTTACTTTTTCTTCATCTTTAAAAATAAAATCAATATTATCAAAAATAGGTAACATATAAGGATGTACTTTTTCTTCAGCTGATCCTGGTAAAAAACCTATATCACGACCAAAAGGAATAACAGGACGTGTAACTATTATTTTATTGTATTTTTTTTGTTCAAGAGTTAAATATAATCCTGCTGCAATACTTAATAAAGTCTTACCAGAACCTGCAACACCAATTCCAAATACAACATCAATAGTATCATTTAATAATGCATCAATGAAAAATTTCTGTTTATGATTCTTAGGATATATTCCAAAAACTTCATTTATATTTTCTACTTTTAATAATTTATCTCCTACAAAACGAACTAATACTGAATGTTTTTCATTTTCGTTGCTTCTAATTAAAAAATAATCATTATAATTAATAGTTGTATCAGCATCTATATTTTCATAATTAGAACTAAATCCTGTTTCTTCTAAAAATTTTTTTAATGAATAACCAGTATAATTATTTTCAAAAATATATTTTCCATGTGTTTCTTCAAAAAAATACTCTCCTTTACTATATATTTGATTAATAATTTCTGAAGGTACTGTTAAATACAAACCATTAAAACTAGGTAATTTCACAAGTTTATGTTTTCTATAATCTTCTGTTAGTATATCAAATAACTTAGCTTTAATACGTAAATGTAAATCTTTAGATACAAAAATCATATTTTTAATTTTTAAATCAAAATTATATTTGTCCGATAATACATTAAATATTTTTTCTTTATACTTTTCTATATTTTGTACATCTATTATAATTTTATCATCGTTTTTATTTTCATCTAACAATAAAGTTTTTGCACCCTCTTTAGTTTTAGTAATAAAATTAATTATAAAAACTATGGAATTTAGATCATTTCTTGTCGAAATAATATGTATATCAAAATTAGTATTTTTAATAATAATATTATAATGTTCTTTATTTATCCATGTATCTAGTTTACGAATTACTTTTCTTGCATTTAAACCTCTAATATTATTGTCTTTCTTAAATTTATCTAATTCTTCTAATACTACAGAAGGTATACAAACTACATGCTCTTCAAAACCGTTTAAAGAGTCTGGATCATAAAGCAATATGTTAGTATCCAATACATATAATTTTGCTTGCATATAGTTTTCTCCTTTATTTTATCATATTATGTTTTCATTATATATTTTTATACTCAACTTTTATATTTAATATAAAAATAAGATCTATATAAAATAACATATAGTAGCTTATTAATGTTATATAATATATTATTTAGTAATATTTTTGGTTTTATAAAATTACTTATAATTTTATTTACTTTTAACATACTTATCAACTGCTATTTTTATTAAATTAGGATTAAAACCACTAATAATAGAACCATTTATTATAAAAAATGGAGTTCCCTTTACACCTAAATCACTTCCTACTTTCATATCACTTTCAATTATTTTATTATATTTATTAGATTTTTTAACTAAATCTTTTAATTTACCATATTTAGGTGCTGGAATTTTATCTTTTAAATTATTTAATATATCATCTATAGATTTAATATTATCTAATTTCATAGAGTATAGTACATCAGCTAAATTTAATCCTAACTCCTTACCTGCTTCATATACTATTGCTAAATTTCTCGCATGTTTATGAAAATTAAGTGGAAAATTATAATGATAAACAGCAACCTGTTTATTATATTTTTGCGCTAAATTTTTAATAAAAGGAAATGCCTGTCTACAAAATGGGCATTCGAAATCACTAAACATAACAATTTTTACTTTTGCATCCGCATTACCTAACTCCAACTTGTTTTTATCAGGATTAAATTGAATTTTATTTATATCAATTTTCACTAAATCCAACATATTTAAATCTTTATCAATATCAATTAAAGCTGGAATAATATATTTACCGTTACTAAGAACAAAAAGCTCCTGTGAAAGTTCTTTATTACCCTTTGGATGTATTTTTAATAATACATAAGCAAAACCAGCTATTTCTTTAGATGGAATACTCTTTTCTACTGTAACTTCTATATTGTTGTCTTTACTCTCTATAATTTTTTTTAATTTTTGACTTATTGTATTACTATAACTATTGCCTGATGCCATACTAATCGACGTTAAAACAAATAATAATAACATGACAAAATTAATAATCTTTAATATGTTTTTTTTCATAGATATAACTCCTTTCATTTACGTTTTATTATTTATTAATTTATTACTTATTACTACGTATTTTTTTAATATATTTAATATATAACAAGTAAATTTACCTATTTTAATTTTTTATATATAAACTAATTAATTAATATAATCAATCTATATTCAAATATTATACTTTATTTTTAATTATATATCAATGTAATTTTATCCACATAAATAATCCACAATATCTCAACACAAAAAAATGCAAAATTATTATTATCTAAAAATCATGCGATTAATTTTTAATCAGTATATATAAATATATTAAAATAAAATAATAGTTGACATTACTTATAATATATTATATAATATATTATAAATTCAATAAATATAAAGGAGTTATAATATGAAAATACCTTATTATTATTGTGTAAACTGTGCACAAGCAGAAATATTAACTAACCATAAAGTATATTGTAAACTTAAGTCACAAGTAAATACTTATGACGTAGGTATAAATTATCAAAAAGTTACTGAATGTCCTGTTTATAATGTTAGGATAAAAAAAATACATCCAGATGCGCAAATTCCACAATATGCAACAAATGGTTCTAGCGGTTTTGATTTTTATACAGTAGAAGAAATTGTAATCCAACCAAAAGAAACTAAACTTATAAAAACAGGGTTACAAATAGCTTTACCTATTGGCTATGAACTGCAAATACGCCCTCGTTCCGGTTTATCACTTAAAACTCCACTTAGAGTTGCTAACACACCGGGAACAGTAGATGCAGACTATAGAGGAGAAATCTGTATTTTAGTATGGAATACAGAAGATAAACCTATCACTATTGAAAAAGGCACTCGTATTGCACAAGGAGTTATTTGTAAAATAGAACAAGTTAATTTCATTGAAACTGATGAATTGGATGATACAGATAGAGGAGATGGTGGTTTTGGTAGTACAGGTGTTAAATAATAAACATATAAAATAATATTAAAGGTAAAATAATATGAATAATAAAAGCTAATGTAGACTTAACAATAACACTAAGTGATTTTGACAAGGATTTATTTAAGACACCTCAAGATGTCGAAAATTACTTAAATATGCATATAGAAGATTTATTTGGAGTAAAATCTATAGTTTTTTTAACAAAAGAAAACACTAAAGACATGCAAATAGAATTATAATTAAATATTTTATATAATAAACCTAAAAAATAATTAAGGAGTTATATTATGTTGCTAAAATATTATAAAAAAGTCGAAAAAAATTTAGAAAAGCAATATGAAGAAAAATATGAAGAAATAAGCACAAAATTAGAAAAATCTTTATCATTAGAAAATGAACTAAAAGGCAAAATAATAAATATTAATAGAAAAATTGATGAATTAAAAAGCCAACTGCAAAAATATAGAAGTGAATATGACGCAGTTAGTAACCAAGTAGAATATTATGAAAAACAACTAAAATTAATGGATACTAAATTATATTATATCCTAATGTTAATTAAAAAATATGTAGAAACAAATAAAATTACCACTATTAAAACAAACTATCACCATAATAAAATATGGATAATGTTATATGCTAATTTAAATAATAACAAAATTGATATTTATTTTATAAGTATAGAACAAAAAAAAGATGGACTTTATAATGTAATACGACTCAATAATTTAAATAAAAAAAGTTCATCAAAAGTCTTTAATGACACTCAATTAATAGATTATTTAGAAAAAATAATTAAACATCATAAAACCATTATAAAAAATAACATTCTTAATATTATAAACAAAATAGATTAATATTCTAATATAGGGCTCCCTTGCCTTCTCATAACATCTTTTAGTTGACCATACATCCTTTTATCCTGCTGAATAATTACACGAGCAGTATCATCTACTATAAGCATTTCATATTTTAACTGCATCTTATTGCTTGTAGGAACATATTCTAAACGTTGATTAATACAACCTAATAACACATGAGCAAAAGTCCTTTTAATAACTTCTTCCTGACTTGCAGGGAATAAACCTATAAAACGGTTAATAGACTGTATAACCGATGAAGCATGTATTGTAGTAATTACTAAATGTCCTGTTAATGTTGCATGTAAGAGTATTTCAGCTACTTCTAAATCACGTACCTCACCAATAAATAATACATGTGGTTTCTGTCTCAAACTATCCTTTAATGCTTGTTTAAAATTAACTGTATCACTTCCAACTTCACGTTGCGTAATTTTAGATTGTTTTTCTACAAGCTTATATTCTACAGGATCCTCAATGGTAATTATATGATACTTTCGTGTCTTGTTATAATAGTCTAATATACTTGCTGCAGTAGTAGATTTACCACTACCTGTTACACCTGATATTAATATTAAACCATGCGATTTTGAATTTAACAAACTAATCATTTGAGTACGATTAAAACCCAATTCTTCAAATGATTTAATATCACTTGATATAATACGTAATACACAATGTATTATATTGCTTGCAACAAATAAATTTCCTCTGAATCTATAATTGTCCAACCCAAAAGAAAAATTTAAAGAACTAATTCTTTTAAGGTAATTTTTTAATTTTATTTCTGATTTTATTTCATGCTCATAAGAACTAATATAATTATTTGCTAATTCCAAGAAAAAATCTATTAAACATTCCTTAATATTTTGGTCTATATTCTGTTGAATAGGTATAACATTGTTGTTTTCGACAATATGTAATGAATTTTCTGATAATATAAAATCTGTAATACTAGGTTTCTGATTTAATAAATTAACAATTTGTTGCTTTATTAAATTGCTTTTTTGCTGTTGGATTAACATAAATTAACACCTCTATTATTTTTTTCTGTAAGATACTTCTTTAATTTTAAAGCATATCTATTTAATTGCCTGCTTAAAAATTCAAGCATATCAATATCATTTTTAAAAGTATCAATAGCTGATAAAATATTTTCAATTTCCTCTTTAACTATATATTCATCCTCATAAGCACACTTTACCCAAAAATGATTATTTGAATTTTCTCGAGTCTTTTTCATTAAACCGTAGTCTTGATTATATTGACAATTAAGACATTCATTAAAATCAACAATACTTTTAGTTTTAGGACAATTAACACTCCCTGTTGAATATAAGAATCTTTCTATTTGATTAAATAATCCTCTTTGTTTATCTATTATATCAGTAGCTTGTTTTTTATTAGTTTCTATATTTTTTTCTATATCTTCAATATTTAACTTAACAATTTCAGTTAAAACACTCATATTTTCTCCCCCTTTTATTATTTTTTATTGTTGTATTTATTTAATAATAATATAACAAATTATTAATTTAATTTTAATTTTAATATCTTATTACTTATGTTTTATTTTATTTTTTATATAATTTTATGGATTATTTAAGTAAATAATAGAATTTATTGTTTGTTATAATGTAATAACCTATTTGTCAAATCTACCGATGTGTTAACAAAATTTAGCTTTTTATCATAAAAAAGCTTAACATTTAACCTATCATATATTTTATCTTTACCCTCTTTTTGACAAACTAACTGTAATAAATATCCCCCTAAAGGAACTTTTTGAAAATAATAAGAAAAATCTTCAAAGATTTCTGATCTATGAATTTTACCTGTTTTTGAATTACGCAATTCTACAAAACAGTTGTTAGTAGCATGTGCTATTATTGAATCCACATAACCAAAAATTTCTCCATAATAAACAAAAGGTATAAAAATTATATTTAAGTCTTGTTTATCTAATTTAAAACTATAAAATTTATTTACTGGAGATATATATGGGTCCTCAATACTTTTTTCATCAATTGATAAATAATGTCTTTTACCATAAGGTACATTATAAATAACATAATAACCATTTTTTACATCAAAAGTATCTACTCTGATAACATTATTATCAATTTTAAATTTTAAATTCTGTACCACAGTATCTTCATTTTTATCATATTTATCATTACCATTTATATCAATAAATGGCTTAATCAATAATATCCCTGTAGTATTAGTTTTATAGAAGTAATTTAATATTTTTTTATCAACATTTGAATATGTTGTAAAAACAGCTCCATTTATTGTATAATTCATCTCTGTTTCATTTTTATAACTTGAATGAATAGATGAAGTCTGCACTGTATGAGTGTATTTGTCATCTTTATAAGTTAATAAAAACATAAACTGTTTGCTATTATCAGAAGATACTCCCGCTTCAGCTGTTAATTCCCATTTATTAGAAAGTTTAGATTTAATCTCTAAAACATGACCTGTTACAGTTGTTTTTAGTAAATTATCTTCATATTTCAAATCATTATAGTTATATTCCATTGCATACTTTAAACGAATAGATTTAGTTAGATTATAATAAAAAGATAACTTAGTATTATAAGAATTTAATAAAAAATTAGAATCAGTATATTTTTGTTTTTTATAACTATTTTCCCAAGTTATATTAACTTTATAACCTAAATTATAGTTTAGTTTATAATTAACATCTAAATATGTACTATTTATATTTTTTACCCAATCAATTGTAATACGACTTGATAACTTATTAAATTGCATCAACCTTTTTAAAGTTAATCCATATATATTGTTTTTCAAAGATTTTGTAAAAGTCAAAGTGTTTTGATTACCATTTAAATCAATTAATTGAAAATTTGTTTTTAAAAATTGCTCATCCCCTAACTTAAATAAATTTATATCTAAATTAAATTGCTTATATAATTTCGAAAAATAATAATTTCTATTATAGCTAATTGATTGATAATCTATATCATAGATGTTGTTTTTTAAGTTAAAACTGCTATATTTTATATAATCAAAATTTCCTAAACCATAAGCAAAATCAATTAACCTATAATTATTTTCTCCTACTATTTCAGATCTTAATTTATATAATAACTGTTCTTTTTTAGGGTAATTATTATCTACATTTATAATATATGTATCTGTATATTCTCCTAAAATATAAGAAAAATAGGACATCTTAAATGCATTCATTCCATAATGTAAATCTACATTATTTAATTCATTTTTTATATTCTTAACATTACCATTAAACAACAGATCTTTGTTTTTATAAAATTCGAAATCATCTATACTATAATGAAAAACATTATTTAATTTGTATTTACTAAAAATATTTTCTTTTTGTAAAAAATTATTAATATCCATGGTACTATATACATCATCATAATCTATCTTGTAATTATTAACTTCTACTACTATCGATTTAGAAACATCACTATTATAAGAAGTATTGTTCATATCTATTGTATTTTGCATTATTTTATCAATTATATAATTACCAAATAATTTATTTAAATATTGTACATCGCTTATTAAATAAGGCTTTAAATATTCAAATTGTATATTTTCAACGTTAGATTTCTTTAAATTATAATTTAAAGATAAATAATTTATATTAATGCCGTCTTGAGAATTGTAGTTTAAATAATCTTGGAAAACTATTTTATTATAATTTAAAGTATTATCTAACTCTATTGAATCAATATAATTTTTAGTATTATCCATTGCATATGGAATCAATTTAACATTATATTCACTAACCAATAAAGGTTGGTTCTTTACCGAAACAATATCTTTTGTTTGTTGATTCTGTAGCTGTTTTGTGTAATTTTCATATTTTTCTCTCTTCTTTTTTCTTTCTTCCAAAATTTGTGAATTTAATTTTACATCTGTTTTTAATATTAATTCCATATTTATTGGATCATAATTAACTTCAATAATATTGTTAAATAATTTAGATAAATAATTACAACTAATATAATATTTATTATTATAAATAGCTAAATATGTTGTTATATTTACAGTTTTATTTTGTCTGTCATTTACTAAATATCCTTGAAATTTCAAAACAGAAAATACATTTTTATATTTATATATTTTAGTTGTTTTTAAATTTAAAAAATAATCCTTATTTAAAAAATAACCCTGTAAAATGTATAAATTATCGTTTACACGATGTAAGTATAAACCAAACTTTAATAATTTAGTAAGATTTTGAAAAGGTATTAAAACTTTTTGTCCATCAGGAGAAAGCAGGACGATAAAATCATCCTGCAATGTATTACCATTAACTTTTAATGGTATATAAAATTCCTGATACTCATTTATATCAGAAATAATGTAATGTAACTGTTTTACATTTTCTTCAGCAAATGCAAATGTAATACAACTAAGTATATATAATATTATATAAATTATAATTATAGTGCGAGGTTTATTAACAAAAAACCTCATTATATATTATATAATCATTATTTTACTTTTATATTTTTACTACATATAAGTCTATTAGGTTGTTCATCTCTTGTACTATCAGAAGTTTTTACAACTATATCATATTCATCATAAAACTGATTATCTTTTAGCAATTCATTTAATGATATTTTCTTTATTCTATCAGCAGCAAAATAGGATAGTGATACTAAAGAATTTTCCTGATTTCCTTTTTTCCCTACTATTAATAAACTTCCCCTTAAAGTCTTTAATCCTGTATTTTTAATCAAAATTATCTTATTGTTTTGATCATATTCGATACTACACTGATATTTTAAATTTCCTTTTAATACTCTAATTGGTAACCCTACTTTTTTCTTAATTCTTAAAACAGTCTGAATAACTCCCTTATCTGTAACGTTGCCAGTTACAGAATTATAAGCTTCAATAGTTTCTATATATAATCTTGCCTTATATTCTCTTTGTTTAGCTGGCAACAATTTGTTTGGTAAAAGCTTAAAACGTACTACTTGTCTTTGCCCAGGTTTTAATGTTAATCGTCTTGGCATAATTGACTTCCTCCTCTCCCTAAAGGAAGAGGATTCCCATCTACGCTATCGATGGAAGCGGTAATCCCTCACGGTTTCCCGCTGGTTCCTGCTTCAGCGTATACTCTCTGGCATACTCCACAGGCGTGACTTCCCGCAAGCCCTGCGGTAGGGTTATAAGGTTTTCCTTCCTCATCGCTCTCATTAAAACATTTATCGCACCTACCAAATCAGCATTAGACGTAAAACCACACTTTTTGCATACAAATACCGCTTGGTTTTTGCGGTTTTCCTTATTAGTGTAATCACATAGAGGACAGGTTATAGAGGTGTTTTTAGCGTCAACTCTAACCAGTTTCCCCCCATTTCTCTGGAGTTTATACTCAAGCAGTTCAAAGAACCTACCCCACGCTCGAGAAAGAATGCTTCTGTTTAAGCCTGATTTAGCTTTTACATTACGTCCGGGGCTGTCTTTTGTGCCTTTTGCAGATTTGGTTAGGTTCTTAACCTTTAAATTCTCTACAGCCACAAAGCCGTGTTTTTTGGCTATGGCTGTTGTTATTTTATGTAGGTAATCGTTTCTCACATTTGCTATCTTAAGCCACATCTTTGCTATTTTTCTTTGGTGTTTTTTGTAATTATTAGAAAACGGTGTCTTATCTCCTTTTTTGGTAGGGTGTTGTTTTCTCGAGAGTTGCCTTTGGAGTTTGATTAGTTTTTTCTCATATTTACTTAAATCAAGAGGCTCGAAGTAACAACCGTTGGATAGTGTGATTATCTTTTTTACACCTACATCTATACCCACGGGGTTGGATAGATTTTCTTTAATTGATGTGTCTTTTTCGGTAACTACGCTTATATACCAGCCATCGGCGTATCTTTTAACTGTTACATTCTTTGGTTTGCCAACTATGTTTCTTGATTTATAAAACCTAACCCATCCTATTTTAGGTAAAAATATTCTATTGTTATTTATCTTAAAGCCTTGAGGATATCTAAAGCTGTCTGGCGATTTACCTTTCTTCCTGAAGTCTGGAAAAGATATACCATTGCCTTTGGTAAAAGCACTGTCTATGGCTTTGTATAAATCCTTTAAGGTTTGTTGTAGAATTTGAGAATGTGCTTCTTTTAAGAAAGCGTATTCTTCGGATTGTTTCCATAATTTAAGCATTCCCGCCATTTCGTTATAGGTAGGTATAGTAGCAGTATTTTTGTAATATTGTGGCAAGTGGATATTGATGATTTTATCTACCTTTTTTATATCAAGCTTTTGTTTTATTAAAGCAATAGCTTTATTCCATACAAACCTACAAGAGCCGGCAAATTGGGCGAACTTGTTTTCTAACTCTTCATTGGTCTTGAGTTTAAATTTAAAGGCTTGACATGTAATCATTGTTATATTATAGTATTGGTCTATGGAAAAGTCAAGTAAAATTAGAACTGGTAGGCATTGTGTTTTTCTTCTGCATGTGCATTTGGTCTTTGTAACTAAATACAGAAAGAGCGTATTTCAAAAGAAACACTTAGAAACCTTAAAGGAAATCTTCGCCAAAGTCTGTCAAGATTTTGAGGCAGAACTGATAGAATTAAATGGAGAAAGCGACCATGTCCATTTGCTTGTAAACTATCCGCCAAAGGTGGCAGTCTCAAAACTGGTAAATTCGCTAAAAGGTGTTTCTTCCAGAAAGCTAAAACAAATCCATCCTGAATTAAGGCAGTATTACTGGAAAAACGCTTTATGGTCTCCAAGCTATTTTGCAGGTTCCTGTGGTGGAGCTCCGCTTGAGGTTATCAAACAATATATTGAAACCCAGAAGACACCCACTACATCACCTACCTAAAAGAATGTGTCTTGTGGGTGGTGGAGGGATAAAAGAGATTTCTTAAGTGACAGATCATATTTATCTACTTTACTTATTTCTTTTATTTCTACAACTTTACCTTCATCATTTATATAAGAAAAACCAATATACAGTTTATATGTTTCATTTGTACTTCCTGCATTTTCTAATGTTACAGCAAAAGTAGTCTGCTTTTTGTCTAAATCAAAAGTAATCAATTGAGGATAAACACGTACAAATGCAAAAGCAAAACTATTATCTAAGAAAACAAAAAATAAAAACATTAATAAAAAACTTAAAATATTTTTTCTACTAATTTTAATTGTGTTAAATTTTACATGTTTAAACATTTTAAAATACCTCCTTTGTTTTTTATATTTGTGTATATTTATTCAGTTACATCTACAGTTAAGTTACTACTTAAAATACCAGAAAAAGTTTTATCTACAAATTTACATGATAATCCAACCGTAAAAAACAACTCCCCTTTAGAATCTAAGTTAGTACTTGTATCTACAGATGATATTGTATTACAAAAAACTATAGGTTTTCCATTTGAATAAAATCTTACAAATTTAGGTATATCAATATAAACTGTTCCATTTGGAGTACCATCATATACATGAATAAGAAAAGAATCAGCACTTGCAGGACTAATATCAAAACTTGTTCCTACAAGAACTCTATAATATAAACTACGCTGTATAACAACTACTAATAATATTAATAATAATTGTTTTAATATTTTTTTAATCATATTTTATATATAACAAATTATTCTCAATTTTTAAAAATATATACCAAAAAATATTAAAAAAATAACCCTGCATTTTGCAGGGCTAATAAAGATTATAATAGTTTATAATTATTATATTATTGATAATCTACAGTAACATTAAATGTACCAGTATATGTTCCAACTGGTTGTGAAGAAGCAATTGGACCAGTAGAACCACCTACATGAAAAGTGTATGAACCAGTTGCATCAAGTGCTGGTGATGTAGCATCATTTGTTAAAGAAACATTAATAGTATTACCTGAACCATCATCAAGAGTAACTGAAGAATCTACTGTTACAGATAGTGCAGCATTAGCTTGTCCAGTTACAGTAAAACTAGCAGCATTAGCGTCAGTTGTGGCTACAGTTGCACCAGTAGCATCACCTTGAACTACTTGCCCAAGATTCAAATCTTGATTTTTGGTAATAGTAAGAGCTTGAATAACATCAAGTGTTGCAGTACCAGTAGCTGATGCAGCAAATGCCGCAGTTGCTAAAACAGACATTACCATAGCTAAAGTAAGTACTTTTGCAAATTTCTTCATTGGTCATACCTCCATATTATTATTATATATTAATGTGTGTCTGTAATTATTATATAACAAATTTTTTTATTTTTTTTAAAAAAAAATATTAATTTATAAATTTTATATAAAATTTATATAAAATTATATACTAATATTAATTATTATTTTCATTATTTAATTTCTGTGCAGCATCTACTGCCTGTTTACCTACTTCACCAGCTGCACCTGAAGCAGCAGAACCAGCTTTTGATACTATAGAACCAACTCCAGGAGCTACTGTATTAATTAAACCACCTAAACCTTTAAAACCAAGACTGGATGCAGTTTTAGCTAAACCAACACCTGCACTAGCTAATGCCATTGCTTGTCCAAGTGCCATGTCACTCACTTTAGCGAGACTCTCAGCTACTACATCAAATTTGTTATTAACTATCCTTGTTATCTTCAAATAAATAAATTTCATAACCTGAATACATATAAACATACTTAATACAAGTATAGACATAAATGCTAATTTTATTCCTAACAAATTAGACTGATATATATAAACCAAATATAATGAAAATGTATTAACTATTTTTATTACTAATTTTAAGAATATGAAGCCAATTAATAAACCAAAATCAAAAGCTCGAAAATTTATCCAGCTTGCAAAATAAGCAGTTAAAGTTTGATTAAAAGTTTGTGTCACTATAGCTTTAATAAAATAAAGTGGTGATAATATAAAATATAATACAAAAGCTATAAATCTTTGAATTAAATACATTATAAAAAGAAATATAGTAAAAATACAAAAAATATAGAAAAATAAAACAACTAAAGCATATATAAACCCTTCTTTTGTTATTAAACCAGCCTTACTAAGAAATTTATCTTTAATACCAGGTTCTTTGACTTCTTCGTTAACAGTATTAACTGGTATATTTAATAATCTAAACAATACAAAATCTTCTTTTCTGTCTTTTAATACTGTTTTAACATCTACTCCTTCTGCATTAGCTTCAGCTAAAATTTTTTCGTACAATGATTTTACTGATTCTATATTACTTAAATTAAAATTAATAGAATTTAAAAAACCATTTACTTTAGTATACAAATTTGTATAAAATAATGCTACACGCTTAATGTAATTACTTTCTTCAGATCGTACCAGTTTTGCTAAATTTTTATTAGTTTTAATATATTTTAAAACTTCTTTTACTGTACTATCTTTAGTAGTATTAATTAAATTATCCAACATATCAATATTATTATCTAATGCATACATAATACCAAGATATAAACGTCTGTAATTATCCATTATAACTAAAACATCTTGTAATTCATCTCTTTGATATTTTAATACTTTTTCCAATGTATTGTAATATTCATATGCAGTTGCACTATCGGTAAATGTATTTACTGGTATTTTATCACCGTCTTCTAATAAATCTTGTAATTTTTGATATGGTGATGAACTGCTGGTAAAAATAAACTCTACAATTCGGTGCAATTTTTTATTATCCAGATCTTTATCAAAAGTCTTAATCACTGCTTTTAAATTATTAAAATCATATATCTTTTTTTGACTCGCTAAAGCCCAATTATATGATATACCTAGAGTACTGTATTTAACTTTATACCAACTTAACATAAGCGTTAAAGCTTTTGTTACTTCTGGGTGTGTTAATAAGAAATTTTCAAGCGAACTAACTGTTTGATAACCCTCATTAAACATATTATTAGCAGTATTATATTTAATTTTAATATCTATATTTGGATCACCTGAATTTAAATACGAATTAAACTTCTTTTCTTTACCACTAAAAATTCTCATTAAGTTATTAATAAATTCTAAATATAATTTATTATCTGTAGATGATAAATAATCAATAGAACCTTTATACTCCATTCCATACAATGATTTTAATACAATTGAATAAAGTGCTAAACTGTAATCTAAATTGTTTACATCTTCATTTGCCTTAACATCAACTACATAAGATTTCGGTGGATCCACTTTTAATGTGTACAAATGCGATACCATCTTGTTAGGGATAGAATCCTCAGCATCTTTCAAATCCCAGCTATCCATAAATTTCTGTATAATATCAACATTTAAATTAGTAAAATCAGTTGTTCCTGTTAAACTTGTAAGCGTTCCAGTTACTGCTTTAAAGGCAGTGTCTACAATTGAAACAGCTAGACCTATTATTACAGGTAACTGAAACTCATTATCGCTTGTATCTATATATTTATCAAATTCGTTAATATCCAAACTTTGAATATATTTTTGAAATACTTCTTTCGGCACTAATAATGAATTATTTGTAACTAATTGTATTTTTACAGGTGCTAATAATAATGCAAGTAAAATACCTGAAATAAATATTTTCATGTAAAAATCACGTTTAATTACTGTATCTACATACTCTTTTATACCAACAGCATCTTTACCAAAAACAACACTAAAGTTTGTAATATACCTAAGATAAGGATTTAAAAACGCTAAAAAAAATGATATTGTAGCTATAGTAATTGCACTATAACCACCAGTTAAATATTTATAAATAGTCTCACAAAGAGCTAAACTAAATGTATATAAAAATCCAAACCAGTTGTCATAAATATGTATTGGAATAGTAAACTCAAATGATAACATTTTTAATACCTCTAATTTTATTAATCTCGTTTAAGTTTATCTTTCGTGTTAACTTGTTCTTTTACATTAGGATTACTAGCTATGTTCTGTTGAGATACTTCAGATGTTTTACTTACTGTTTTCCCTACTACACTTTCTCTACCAAATAAACCACCAAGTGTCTGACTTAATCCAATTACACCACCTAATACGCTGGTAACAGCACCTACACCTGCAACACCAGTATCAATTACCCTCTTTAAACTATCAGCAAATACATTGTCAGACTGAGCAACTATACGTCCAATATTTTGATATACAAATCTCATTATCTGAAGATTCAAGAATACACATAAAGCTAAAACTAAATTTACCATTACACTACGTGCACTATTACTTGTTAATAAATATTGACCATAACTTATTAAAGTATACAACAAAATCTGAAAAGCATAAGAAAATGCTATACCTACTACTAATGCAACATCATAAGCTCTAAAAGTAATCCAATCTATAATTAGTGATTTTAAAATTCTAATATCTGATAATATAAAAGCTTTAAAAAAGTACATAAACCACAATACTACATACACCAAAAAATTTATTGCTCTAATAACTAAAAAATAAAGTAAACCTAAGTATGAAAATATCAAAATAGCCCATGATAAAAACCATGCTAAAGCCCTAAATATAAGTGCTGCTGTACCTTTTAATGATAATCCGTCACTATCTAATAATTTCATTACTTTAAAAATACTTCCGGAATTAATAATATCATCAAAATACTCTTCAGATTTGAGAGTTAAAGCATTATCATGATAATATTTATAATTATTTAAGACATCATTATAAACAGAATAAGATTTATTAAAAAATTGTAATAAACTGTCAATATAAGTCACAACTGCTGATAAATTATATGCCCCATCCATATTTGCTATTTTGCTTCTTAATTGACTTAACTTAACTATATAATTATCATTAAAATTTGATATATCTTTTTCTAATGAAGTATATAACTTAGCAGCAAGTTTACTGACAAAAGGTATATTTAATAATTCATTATTATTTATTATTAATAATAAATATTCATATTCATCAGTTATATTTTTTAAAACAATATCATCCGAAGAATTTGAATAACGAGTAGTAGCTATATCTTTTAAAAAACTGTTCATATCTAGTGTTACAGCATCACAGTTTGTTTCTTTCTTTTCTACACAAGCTATTACTGTTTCATATTTATCTTTTAATGTTTGTAATACATTGTCGGTTGTATTGTTTAAACCTGTTAAATATATTAGTGCTAACGACTTGTAAAATGTATTAAAAAATATATCATCCGGACCAGTATTTTTTTGATTAAGACTATTATATAAAAAACTTAAAAATAGTTGCCTATCTATAGTTAATCCAGCAGCATCTGAAGAATTAGCTGTATAAGGGGTAGATTTTTTACGTATAATAGTTGTAACATCACCTTCTGTTTCTAATTCAATATTAAATGTTTTAATCATAGTATTATAAAATTTAATTACGTCAGGATCATTTAAAACACTAGATATATCATCTGTATTAATTAATTTATCTATAATAGCCATAGTTTCTTTAGTATAACCCGCCTGTAAACCTGATAGTATTATTATAAGTTTTTCTATGTCTTTTTGTATCTTACTACTACTATTTTTTAGTTTTATATTATTAAATACATTAAATGTTTCCACATAATATGTAGGTATCTTTTTAAAGACATCTACTTCTTTATTAAAAATTCCATCAGTTAATTGAATTACTGTATCTGATTCTTTTTTAAAATCTATGTATGAATTAATAATTGCAGATGTATCATTTTTATATTTTTCATAAAAAGGTTTCATTGTATTTTGTAAAATACCATATTTACCAAATAAAAATTCATCTATAGTATAAGCTGATATTGCTATTACCCATGGTAACTTGTGTGTGCTAGTAAAGGAAGCATCAGCAAAAGTAGTTTTACTTGAAGTTGATGTACCAGTCGAATCAGAACTACTAGTTAAAGAAGTAAATAAATCTTTCATAGCAAGATTAATAACATCTGCTGGAATTAACTTGTTTCCCGAATATATAACATTTACTTTTACCGGTAATAAAGTAATAGCAAATAAAACACCACCTAATATTAACTTATATATTAAATCTTTTTTCATTAAGTTATCAAAAAATTCCCTCAATCCAGGACCATTTGTAGATGCAGTTAACGTAACATATCTGACTGCAACATTAAGCATTACAAACATAAGAAACATCGATGCAATAAAAAGAAAATCAGAGCCAAAAAATGAATAAATACTATCAGATATATATAGAGCTATTTCATATACAAAACTAAACCAAGAATCATAAATATAAATATTCATAATAAATAATCCCCTCAATTATATTTATAATCTATAAAATAATATAACAAAAATAATTAAATTATTAAAATTTATCTTAGATCTAAATCATTGTTATAATTGTTATCACTAATTAATAAATAATCTATATCATCAAAACAACAATTTGTATGAGTTGCTATGTTTAAAATATTTAGTAAATTCTGTTGATTTAATCTGTTTAAAGTTTTTATAACTACTAATCTTATATTATTCTCGTTATCATATATAAAATTTCTAATAGCTTTATTTAATTTAGTATAAACACTATATTTACGTTTATAAATGTCATACCATTTATCATTGTCAAAAATACTTTCATTTCTCATTCTACAATCTTTCATTATATCAAGAATAGTTTTATCCCATTTTACATCATTTATATATTGTAAAATATACTTTCCTAAAAGTCCAAGATTATTAAAAATATAATTATTAATAGCATATAATCCTATAATATTACTAAATTTAGCTAAACTATCAGATCTATTATTAAAATCTCTTGCAATGTAGTCTATTAAATAATTAACTTTACGAGGACGCTCTAAGACATTATCTTTAAAGAAAAAACCCATCTGTAATTTATTCATTATTGTTTCAAAGTGGTCTTTAAAATAATAATAATGACTTTTATAAACAGAAGTTGCAGTTTTTATTTGATTATTATTATTTTTTTTAACATTTACTACACTTCTTATAATATCACTATAGTACTTCAATACTTTAATATTTAATAAATTATCTGAATAAAATTCAACACATTTAAAATTAGGATTTACTCTAAAAACATCTTGTTCAATTAAACGTTTAAGCGATGATATACCCCATGATAATGATTCTAATTCATATTTATTATTATAATACTCATAAAGCAATTCACCTAAATTAAGCGGATTAGTATTTTGTTTTAATTTTCTCCATGTTTTGTAATAAGTATAAATTTTATCATATTCTTTTTTATCGTAACCATAAAGACCTAATATTTCCAGTCCTAAATGGATAAAAGAATTTATTTTATAAAACGAACCAACAAGCTCTCTATCTGAATAGCAAGCAATCTGAGAACCTAAACCTGATATAATAAAACATGTGTCCCTATAAACTTTGTCATCTTCTAAAAATTCAATACTGTAAGAGTTATATAATCTAACTACATGTGTAGACGCATCAATATAAGTACATATTTTATCAGCTATTATTAAATTATCAGAAGTTATTTTTTTATCAATTACCGTTAACATAATTCTTCATATATAATTAAATATAATTATCTATTAAAATCCATTTCATAAGTATCAAAATTTGTTTCATAATTAAGGTCAAACAACTCTAATACTTTATTCTTATACTTTTGTTGATATCTTTTATCAAAATCACGTGCAGTTTTTAAATATTTACGTTTTGCTTTCTTCTTATTACTACACATATTTACATTTTTTCTGACATTTTTTCTAATTTTAATAGATTCAGCCCAACTCATAATTACATACTCCTTTTTATTGTATTTTTTTAAATAGCAAGTTGCAAATTATAATCATTAATTTGTACAGATTTGTTTTTGATAACAAATTTATTTATTTGAGTATTCATAACTTCAGCATATTCATTAAATGCTTTAGATTCTATTTTAGTACATTTCATAATTTCAGGATCAAATATATAATATAATTTTATATTGTTTTCTAAAAATATTAAATTAGCATCTATAAAGAAATCTTTTAATTCATTAAAACCTAATTCATATAATGAATATAATGCTGGAATTGGTAAACATACATGTTCTATTTTATTATTTCTACAAAAATTAAATAATTGACCAAAAGAATCTATAATAATATCCATATTTGCTTTACTTTTATAACCAGGGAATAATAATCTTTCTTTATATCTATTATTTTTTTTATATTTTTTTAGTAAACTACTCTTATCGCAAACAGCTGGGCGGTTAGGAAATAAAACTAATTTATCAATTACATAAGTAACTTTACTACTATTATTTTTTAAAGAATTGCAAATAAAATCTTTCATTTTAATATCAGGATTTAATAATTGAACATATTCAACCAATGAAACATAATGTCGATCAATTAAAACAGGGTGTTCATAATTGTAACCAAAATTTTTAGGTTCATAATATTTTGGTGTTAACATACAAAATATACCATTTTCAGGAAGTTTTTTGTAAAAATTAACTAAATTACCTTTTAATAACACATTAATACCCTTTTTATTTTATTTATTTAATATATTTTTGTTACTAAATTATAGCTTTAATATTAATATAACAAATTTTTTAATATTTTTCAGATAAAAAATACTTATTTAATAATATTATTTTATTTAATTCAGTAAATTCATAATTTTTATTATTAATAGTTAATATAATAGAAGGTGAAAATTTAGTTGAACTATTAATATTATTATTTTTCATCATAAGAGTATTGTTATTTATATAACATTTAAAATTATTAATTCTATTTTTTAATTTCAGTTTCATTAAAGTATCTAATATTAAATAATAACCCCTTGTTAATTCTTGATTAAAATTAATTTCATATATTACAGAATTTATACTTAAATAATTAAGTACATCAAAAAATATACTTATTATTTTCAAAAAAAGAAATTTATTTAATATACTATGATCAACATTAACAATATAATAATTTTTACCACCTTGGATTTTATAAAGATACAATTCTTTATCTTTAAAAATATTAAATTCTTTATTTTGACATATATAATCAAAATAATTAATTAAATCTCTATTGTCATTTATATAAAGAAATAAACCACTTATATCTAAATAACTTACTTTATCAGAACATACCCCTTTAATATCCTTTAAATAGATTTTAGATTTTTTTACATTAATAGCATCTAAACAATAAAGATTCATTAAAGCGTCTAAAGAATAACTGGTTTTAACGTTAAAATTATATAATTCTTTATAATTAAGTAAAAGCTCTTTAATATCACTATATATATTTAATACTTTAGATAAATCAGTTTTAAATTTATATAATTTATCACATATAAAACTATAATCTAACATAATATTTATATATTACAAATTAAATGCAATCACTTAATTCTTTAATTGAATATTTACATTTTAATATACGTCTTATTTTTTTAAATATATTTTTTTCTAAATAATGTAAAATTGCTAATGAATTATAATTTTTATTAAATTTTTCATTTAATTTATTTATCATTACATCTAGAGATAATTGTTCATAACCAATTGACTTCCTCCTCTCCCTAAAGGAAGAGGATTCCCATCTACGCTATCGATGGAAGCGGTAATCCCTCACGGTTTCCCGCTGGTTCCTGCTTCAGCGTATACTCTCTGGCATACTCCACAGGCGTGACTTCCCGCAAGCCCTGCGGTAGGGTTATAAGGTTTTCCTTCCTCATCGCTCTCATTAAAACATTTATCGCACCTACCAAATCAGCATTAGACGTAAAACCACACTTTTTGCATACAAATACCGCTTGGTTTTTGCGGTTTTCCTTATTAGTGTAATCACATAGAGGACAGGTTATAGAGGTGTTTTTAGCGTCAACTCTAACCAGTTTCCCCCCATTTCTCTGGAGTTTATACTCAAGCAGTTCAAAGAACCTACCCCACGCTCGAGAAAGAATGCTTCTGTTTAAGCCTGATTTAGCTTTTACATTACGTCCGGGGCTGTCTTTTGTGCCTTTTGCAGATTTGGTTAGGTTCTTAACCTTTAAATTCTCTACAGCCACAAAGCCGTGTTTTTTGGCTATGGCTGTTGTTATTTTATGTAGGTAATCGTTTCTCACATTTGCTATCTTAAGCCACATCTTTGCTATTTTTCTTTGGTGTTTTTTGTAATTATTAGAAAACGGTGTCTTATCTCCTTTTTTGGTAGGGTGTTGTTTTCTCGAGAGTTGCCTTTGGAGTTTGATTAGTTTTTTCTCATATTTACTTAAATCAAGAGGCTCGAAGTAACAACCGTTGGATAGTGTGATTATCTTTTTTACACCTACATCTATACCCACGGGGTTGGATAGATTTTCTTTAATTGATGTGTCTTTTTCGGTAACTACGCTTATATACCAGCCATCGGCGTATCTTTTAACTGTTACATTCTTTGGTTTGCCAACTATGTTTCTTGATTTATAAAACCTAACCCATCCTATTTTAGGTAAAAATATTCTATTGTTATTTATCTTAAAGCCTTGAGGATATCTAAAGCTGTCTGGCGATTTACCTTTCTTCCTGAAGTCTGGAAAAGATATACCATTGCCTTTGGTAAAAGCACTGTCTATGGCTTTGTATAAATCCTTTAAGGTTTGTTGTAGAATTTGAGAATGTGCTTCTTTTAAGAAAGCGTATTCTTCGGATTGTTTCCATAATTTAAGCATTCCCGCCATTTCGTTATAGGTAGGTATAGTAGCAGTATTTTTGTAATATTGTGGCAAGTGGATATTGATGATTTTATCTACCTTTTTTATATCAAGCTTTTGTTTTATTAAAGCAATAGCTTTATTCCATACAAACCTACAAGAGCCGGCAAATTGGGCGAACTTGTTTTCTAACTCTTCATTGGTCTTGAGTTTAAATTTAAAGGCTTGACATGTAATCATTGTTATATTATAGTATTGGTCTATGGAAAAGTCAAGTAAAATTAGAACTGGTAGGCATTGTGTTTTTCTTCTGCATGTGCATTTGGTCTTTGTAACTAAATACAGAAAGAGCGTATTTCAAAAGAAACACTTAGAAACCTTAAAGGAAATCTTCGCCAAAGTCTGTCAAGATTTTGAGGCAGAACTGATAGAATTAAATGGAGAAAGCGACCATGTCCATTTGCTTGTAAACTATCCGCCAAAGGTGGCAGTCTCAAAACTGGTAAATTCGCTAAAAGGTGTTTCTTCCAGAAAGCTAAAACAAATCCATCCTGAATTAAGGCAGTATTACTGGAAAAACGCTTTATGGTCTCCAAGCTATTTTGCAGGTTCCTGTGGTGGAGCTCCGCTTGAGGTTATCAAACAATATATTGAAACCCAGAAGACACCCACTACATCACCTACCTAAAAGAATGTGTCTTGTGGGTGGTGGAGGGATAAACCATACCTATGGCCAATAATAAATTTTTCCTCTTCATCTAAGTAATCAAATAATTTTTGAAGTAGTTCCTGGGCATTTTTTCTAACTACATAATCCTCTAAATTTTCCTGTTCAGCGGCAGAAATACTTTTAGCCATAGGAAATACATCTGTCCACATAAACATACCTCCAGAATGTAATATTTTATTATTTAATTTATAAAATATACCATTTTTATTAATATAACCATTATAACATAATTTTTCAAAAATATTAATACATTTTTTTTAAAAAATTTGCATTAAATCTGGTCCAGCTTCCAAAGTATTATTTTTGTTATTCTTAACATATTCATCTAAATTATCAATATTTTGTAGTAAATTATTAATATAAAATTTTACTTCATTATTTAATATTTTATTGTCTCTATAATAAGGATATACCCAAGCAATAAAGTTTTCTTTATTATTAATATAATGTACTTTATTATTATAATTACAAACATATATAATATTTTCATTAAATATGTCTTTTAAGCCTGTATGATCTATTAAAAATACTTTAATATTTTCATTTTTTATAGCCTTTCTAATAGATTTTAATATCTCACTAGTACCTATAGTATCTAAATTGGCTAAAATTTCATCATAAGTACGTATATTACATGATAAATTATATATCTTTTGAAATAGTATTGCTATTGACTCATGAAAAGCCATTATATATCTGACTTTTTCACCACTAGACAAATCATTAAAATTCTTTAATTTACCTCTGTGGTATAATAAAACATTTAATTTTCCATTTCTTTCGGTAAATTCTATGCTACCACTACCATAAGACAATATCTGTTGTTTAAAAATATTACTTAAGGCATTCAAATATCTCCTTAATAACTTCTGTTTTAGACCTTTTTTACTGAAAATATCCAGTAAAAGCCTTATCTTAGTTTCTTCTCTTATAATTTTTGTTAATTCCTTTTCAAGCTTTTTCACTTGCTCTCTTTTCTGTTTAACAACATCTAAACTTCGCTTTAATAATTTTAAACTTCTGTCATGAGGGTTTTCCTGGTTTTTAACAATATTTATTTGATTGATTATAGCTGCATATTTATTATGAATAATATCCAACTCAGATTTCTTATTAGTATAAAGTTCTTTTCCTTTCAATATGTCCTGTTGTAATTTATTATATTGATTATTTAAATCCGATATTACAGTATCTAATCCTACTATATCTTGAGGATATTGTAAGATACCACTAAAATTATAAAAAATATTGTTCACTTTATCTATATAATTAAAAATTAATTTATAAAACTTACCTTTCTCATTAAACTCATTTTTTAAAGATTCTTTCTTTAAGATGTATCTCTCTTTGGCTGTATTTATACGATCTTCACCTTCTTTAATCAATGATTCAAGTTTTCTAATATCCGCTTCTAAAACAGGAATTTGATTTTCTAATGCAACATTTTGCTCCTGTAATGTATTTACTTCCTTAGTATAATTTACTATTTCCTGTTCTAAATAACTATTAGCATTTTTTAAAGCATTACCTTTTAATTCCGTTTTACATGTATTACATAAATCTCCTTCTTTAAACTTTTTCTGTTCAAATTCTTTTATTTTATTTAAATATTGCTGGATTAATTTATTATTACTTTGAATTGTAGCTTTATTCTTAGATATTAAAGCTATTTTTTCATTTAATTCTTTTTTAAACTTCTGAATTTTACTATTTGTATTATTATAATAAGCTGTCCATTTTGTATCTGCTTCTTTTAATTGCTTATTATAATCATCTTGTAAATTTTTATATTTATTCTGAATGTTTTCTATACTGTCTACATTTTTTTCTATATGACTTAATATGGATATTTTAGCTTGTTGTAAAAATTCTTTTAAATTATGATCAAGTTTTGAAAGATTCTGTTGTATTATCTGAAGCTCTTGTTTCTTCTGAAGTCCAGTTTTTTTATAACTCTCTGCTTCCTTACTTAATTCTTCAAGTTGTTTTTGCTTTTCTTTATGATAAATCTCAATTTGCTTATTTATTTCAGTCATCTGCTTCTGTATTGTTTCTTCATTTTCTTCTTCTAACTGTGTTCTCAACAATTGTAATTGAGATTGTAATTGTTCTTTCTTACCTAATATACCTAAAGAGTTATCACTTGATTTCTTGTTAGAACCTTTAAGAATTTCAGTAAGTGTTTCATTAACCGTATCTATAAAGTCTAATAACGTCAGCTCTGATAAAAATTCAATCTGTTTAGATGGTTCCAAATTAAAAAAGTTTTCAGTAAAACTACTACCATCCAAAATATAAAGATTAGTTAAAAGACGCTTATTTAAAATTTCATCTTCTATAATTTTTTGAGTCGCTTGTTTTTCTTTATGAGATATATTAACTCCATTCTTAAAAATCTGAACATAATAAACTAATTTATCTTTGTTTCTTCCTTTTTCTTTTTTTATACCCCTTTCAATCTCATAAACATCCCCTGTATAATTATTTCTAATAGTAAGTTTTACATAACCTGATCTTTCATTAAATAATTGCTTGTCTGAAACTAACCTACTTTTACCATATAAACAGTAAAGAATGCTCTTAACAAATAATAAGCTCTTACCAGCTCCATTAGAATCACTTTTTACATCATCTAATTTTAATCCTTTAACAAAATATAAGTCATTTTTTAATTCATTAAAATCAATTGTAATATCATCAGCAATAATAAAATTTTTTAATTCCAATTTATCAAAAACTAATTGTTTATCCATAATAGATTTATGAGGAATTTGTAAGTTTTGATAAATTATCTGTAATATCTCATTCTTTAACTCTTCTTTGTCTTGTTCTGTTAAATCACTAAAATATAAAGGTATCTTATTTTCAACCTCTTGAGTTACTACTTCTTCTATATTTAATAATCTTTCATCTGATTCCCCATCTTCTAAATTATCCAAAGTATTATCTATAATATTCTGGTCCAACTTCAAATGAGCATTTACTACATTAAATGATGATTCTATTTGATTATATAAATTTAAATCAGACACTTTTAATATTACATAATTATCCCTTACATCTTTTTCAAACTGTTCACGTTTTGTTGGATCACTTAATATAGCCTGAAGATCATGTTCATTCTGAATAATAATTTCTTTATACTTTGTATAAGGTAATTCAAATTTAGTAAACTGATTAGTGTCCAAATCATAAACAAAAACATACTTGTTTACATTATATTCATCTATTCTTACTTGATGTGTTGAACCAACTATAACTACATTATCCTTTTGTATATAATTATGATAATGTCCTAAAAATACTCTTTGATATTTATTTAATACTTTTTTAGGTAAAACTATATCATTTCCACCTATGAAATAAGGAAAATTGTGGCTAAATAAAATATTTATATTTTTGGTATCTAAATTACTTGTTATGTTTTCTAATTCCTTATAATCTATAGAATCTAATGAATTTAAATAAGGTACAAAAACTCCTTTATGTTTATAACTAAAATCCACTTCTTTCGTATGGTCTATTATCTCTACATTATCTAAATAATTAAATACTTTTAATAATGAATCCATATTTTCTGATAATATATCATGGTTACCTAGTATTTTATAATATATTAATTCAGGATTTATATTCTTTAGTTCAGTAAAAAATTCAAATTCTTTTTGTAATACATCACTTATGAATTTTTTAGAAACTGTTTTTCTTAAATGGAAAAAATCACCTGTTTCAACAATAAAATCAATATCAGTATTTTCTCGTAACCATGATAATAAAGCTGATCTCTGTTCCAAATAAATATCATATGTATCAATATAAACATGTCTATCGCCTATTATTAAACATTTCATATTAATACTCCTAAAAACTGTTTATTATATTATTATTCAATGTTATTATAACAAAATATTTAAAACTAATATGCTAAATATACTAATTAAGTATTGTTGTTGCCATTTATATTATCAGGGATAAAATCTAAACTATTTTCCCCATTTAATAATTCAAAAACTTGTGTAATTATATTACTATTGATCTTAACAAAATCATATTTTTCTTCAGGTAATTTATACCCACGATACCTAAATAATAATGGATTAATCTCATATAACATTGCTTCAGGAGTTTTAAAATCTTCAGGATTTTGCAAAACTTTAAGTAACATATAATTTTGATTTAAATTTACTTTTTGATTTGATGATATGTCACAAACATATATATTTTCTAATGCTTTAGCTGGACCTTTAGTTTTTATAATATCAGTTATAGATAATGTTTTAAAAAAATCTAAATAATAAGCTTTTTTCGTTATTGACTTCCTCCTCTCCCTAAAGGAAGAGGATTCCCATCTACGCTATCGATGGAAGCGGTAATCCCTCACGGTTTCCCGCTGGTTCCTGCTTCAGCGTATACTCTCTGGCATACTCCACAGGCGTGACTTCCCGCAAGCCCTGCGGTAGGGTTATAAGGTTTTCCTTCCTCATCGCTCTCATTAAAACATTTATCGCACCTACCAAATCAGCATTAGACGTAAAACCACACTTTTTGCATACAAATACCGCTTGGTTTTTGCGGTTTTCCTTATTAGTGTAATCACATAGAGGACAGGTTATAGAGGTGTTTTTAGCGTCAACTCTAACCAGTTTCCCCCCATTTCTCTGGAGTTTATACTCAAGCAGTTCAAAGAACCTACCCCACGCTCGAGAAAGAATGCTTCTGTTTAAGCCTGATTTAGCTTTTACATTACGTCCGGGGCTGTCTTTTGTGCCTTTTGCAGATTTGGTTAGGTTCTTAACCTTTAAATTCTCTACAGCCACAAAGCCGTGTTTTTTGGCTATGGCTGTTGTTATTTTATGTAGGTAATCGTTTCTCACATTTGCTATCTTAAGCCACATCTTTGCTATTTTTCTTTGGTGTTTTTTGTAATTATTAGAAAACGGTGTCTTATCTCCTTTTTTGGTAGGGTGTTGTTTTCTCGAGAGTTGCCTTTGGAGTTTGATTAGTTTTTTCTCATATTTACTTAAATCAAGAGGCTCGAAGTAACAACCGTTGGATAGTGTGATTATCTTTTTTACACCTACATCTATACCCACGGGGTTGGATAGATTTTCTTTAATTGATGTGTCTTTTTCGGTAACTACGCTTATATACCAGCCATCGGCGTATCTTTTAACTGTTACATTCTTTGGTTTGCCAACTATGTTTCTTGATTTATAAAACCTAACCCATCCTATTTTAGGTAAAAATATTCTATTGTTATTTATCTTAAAGCCTTGAGGATATCTAAAGCTGTCTGGCGATTTACCTTTCTTCCTGAAGTCTGGAAAAGATATACCATTGCCTTTGGTAAAAGCACTGTCTATGGCTTTGTATAAATCCTTTAAGGTTTGTTGTAGAATTTGAGAATGTGCTTCTTTTAAGAAAGCGTATTCTTCGGATTGTTTCCATAATTTAAGCATTCCCGCCATTTCGTTATAGGTAGGTATAGTAGCAGTATTTTTGTAATATTGTGGCAAGTGGATATTGATGATTTTATCTACCTTTTTTATATCAAGCTTTTGTTTTATTAAAGCAATAGCTTTATTCCATACAAACCTACAAGAGCCGGCAAATTGGGCGAACTTGTTTTCTAACTCTTCATTGGTCTTGAGTTTAAATTTAAAGGCTTGACATGTAATCATTGTTATATTATAGTATTGGTCTATGGAAAAGTCAAGTAAAATTAGAACTGGTAGGCATTGTGTTTTTCTTCTGCATGTGCATTTGGTCTTTGTAACTAAATACAGAAAGAGCGTATTTCAAAAGAAACACTTAGAAACCTTAAAGGAAATCTTCGCCAAAGTCTGTCAAGATTTTGAGGCAGAACTGATAGAATTAAATGGAGAAAGCGACCATGTCCATTTGCTTGTAAACTATCCGCCAAAGGTGGCAGTCTCAAAACTGGTAAATTCGCTAAAAGGTGTTTCTTCCAGAAAGCTAAAACAAATCCATCCTGAATTAAGGCAGTATTACTGGAAAAACGCTTTATGGTCTCCAAGCTATTTTGCAGGTTCCTGTGGTGGAGCTCCGCTTGAGGTTATCAAACAATATATTGAAACCCAGAAGACACCCACTACATCACCTACCTAAAAGAATGTGTCTTGTGGGTGGTGGAGGGATAAATTATCATCAGTTACACCTAATATATATAAACTCAACATCTGAAATGCATTGGTTATGTGCTTTAATATGTTAACATCATCAATATTTAATAACTGACTTACTGTAAACATATCAATAGGTAATTTATTGACTTTTTTAATTAAGTCATAATTAGCAAAAAGTAATACTTCATCAGTTTTAGTATTAAAAAATACTCTATAATAATAATTCAAAATATATACAACTAATAATCTTAATTTTAATATAAATTTTTCCTTTTCTTCATTAGCTAAACTATCTAAATAATTTTTTAATGGAAGACTTTCAAGTAATTCATAATCTTCAAATAAATTCTCAATATCTAAAGTATATAATAAATTATTAAAATTTATAATCCGTTTTAATGTATAACTAGATGTGTCATAAATAGCATTTATATATTCAACATAATTACGCTGTAAAACAGAATTAAAATAATATTTATTGTAATTAAGTAATGTATAAGCATCATAAGGTAATAACATATCAAAAATATAAGCATTTTGTGTGCTAACACCTAATTTAAATACATAAGATTTACTATATAGATCATAAACACTATTAAAAGTAATTACAGAATTATTATTTAATACTTGAAAACTATTATTAGACATATTCAAAAATTTATTTTTTAAACTGCTAGATACAATACTATCGTAAATATTTAATTTATCTAAACGTTCTAATTTTAAATTATCCCATTTATATATGTTAAAATATGAATTAGTCCTAGCTAAAACAAAATGATTATCAAAATGTAATACTTCTCCATAAATTTTTTTAGTATTTATAATATTATCACCATAAAGACTATAAATATAACTGTTTTTATCTGTAACAACAGCTATATCACTAAACGTAAAATATTTATTTTCAGTTAATGATCTTATTGAATTGAAAGCATTAAAATATTCATAGTCATTAAAATAAATTTCATTTTTATAATAACCTGTAAAATCTTCAATATCCTTCAGAACAAAAATATCAGATTCAATTTTTTTATAAATATTTTTATTTCCATATTTTAAATCTAAACAATGATTAATTACATTTTTTAATTCATCTAAAAGCTGAGAATTGCTCTTTTGATGTATTATATTTTTATTTCTACTTATAAAATCAATTACATTTTTTAAACTGAAATAATTAAATATTTTTATTTTATTTATTTGTTGATTTTCAAACTCTTGCCCTAATTTTAACTGCATAACAGGATCTAATTTGGTGATTAAAACTTTATTAAAATCTACATTAGTATCTACTAAACTATAAGTAGCATATTCACTTTGAATCACAGGGTCTTCAGTACCTAAACTGCTATAATATAATAAATTAAATTGTAATTTATTTTCTTTTTTATCATGTATAATAATTACAGGAACATAACTACCCTTTTCATCTAAACTATTTATAGCATCAATACTAATATGAGTATTACCAGGGAATTCACCTATAAGAGTTCCATTTAACAATAAATATGTGGAATTACCATCATCTACTGTATAAAATAAACCTAAATTAGTAAAAGAATTAACGTTTTTATTGAAATTAATAGGGTCATTATTAGTTATTATATATTTATTCTTTGTAGGAGCAATTACTACTTCTTTGTTATTTTCAGGAACCAATCTATTTACTAATAAAAAATAACAACTATTTTTGCTTTCATTGCTATAAACTGCAAACCCAATCTCATAACTATTATCATTTTTAATAAAAACAGGTTGTAACTGTAAAATATATAAATATACATTTATGTCAGAAATATTAGAGATATAACCAGATGCAGAGGACAATTTTAAAACCGATTCAGGATCAAGAATATCCTTTTTCTCAGAATTTGTAACATAATCCATTAATACATTATAAAGAATATCATTTAAATTTTCATGTTTTATTAAACCATTAAGTAATAATCTATCTAATTTTACATTTTGTTTTATATTCTGGATTCTTTCTTTGAAATCTACTTTTAAAAAATATTTATTATAATACAACGGAACATATATCTGAAATGGTGTTCCTAAAGGAATTATTTCATCTAATGTTCTTTCTTCTAATAACATACAAAAACCTTATAAACCTTATTTTTATCTATTTTAAATTATTATACAGTTATTTATTGTGATTGTCAAGTTTATTTTATTGCCTAAGTTGGTTCTATACCAGTATCTAACATTTTTTTATCTAAATCTTTATTTGATTGTTGTTTAGTATCTACAGATGATTCTTCAATAGTAAAATCTAAATCTATTAAGACTGGTTCAGTTAAATCAATTGCATTATCAAAATAAGGATTAATAGATTCTAAATTAGACACATTGCTCCATATATTTTGAATTTCAAAAGGATTAAAGTGAAATGTATGGATATGTGATATAATAGCATTTAGTTGCAGTGGCTTATAAGGTATTACTAAAAATTTTTCCTGATTATCAGCTTTAAACTTAACACTTAAGGTCCAATTACCATGGGCATTATAATTTATCCATAAAACACCATATACTTTTTGATGTTCTTTACCATTTGAAGGATTGTCCTCAACGATATAATATTCATTAAATTTTAATGGATCCGTAGATTTAACACATTTTACATCTACCATCTTATGTTGATTATCGTGTTGTTCAATAACTTTACCTTTAAATTTTTTCTGTAAATAAGGTGTTTCATATAATATAAAATAAGTACGTTTATTGTCTTTAAAAATATATTTATTTTCTTGAGCTTTAAATGCATCATTTGATATGCTGTTTTGCTTAATATCCATTACATAATATTTAATATTACTGAAATATTCTAATTGCCTATGTTTAGAATTATACCAATCATCTATTAAAAATATATTGTACTTTAAATCTTCATCTATAAATGCAAACCCAGCTAATTTACTTTTGATTCTCTTAACATCCGTAAAATACAAAACATGACTTATATTATTAACATTAACAAGATTTACAATATTAGGATCTATAATCAAACAATTAATGAATGTGCTGAACTCTTCATATTTTTCAGAGTCCTTTTTTATTTTATCTATATTTACAAACGATAACAGTGAGTATTCTTTTTTCTCCGAAAAATTTACAGGAAATGTACTCTCTAAATGGCATGAAAAATCATCACTATTCTCAGATTGAAAACTATTAACTACAAACTTACCATTCCATATTTTTGCATGAGCTTTAAAATGATTATTCGCTTTCTTTAAAGACTCTTTATCTATTTTACTTTCTACATATTTTTTTAAATCTTTATAATTCGAAATCCTATCTAAATCTCCCTGTAAGTATTTATACAAAAACAAATAATGATAATTTTTTAATAAAATAGGTATATTAGTATAGTTTTCTAATATCGAATTTATATCATATTGACTTCCTCCTCTCCCTAAAGGAAGAGGATTCCCATCTACGCTATCGATGGAAGCGGTAATCCCTCACGGTTTCCCGCTGGTTCCTGCTTCAGCGTATACTCTCTGGCATACTCCACAGGCGTGACTTCCCGCAAGCCCTGCGGTAGGGTTATAAGGTTTTCCTTCCTCATCGCTCTCATTAAAACATTTATCGCACCTACCAAATCAGCATTAGACGTAAAACCACACTTTTTGCATACAAATACCGCTTGGTTTTTGCGGTTTTCCTTATTAGTGTAATCACATAGAGGACAGGTTATAGAGGTGTTTTTAGCGTCAACTCTAACCAGTTTCCCCCCATTTCTCTGGAGTTTATACTCAAGCAGTTCAAAGAACCTACCCCACGCTCGAGAAAGAATGCTTCTGTTTAAGCCTGATTTAGCTTTTACATTACGTCCGGGGCTGTCTTTTGTGCCTTTTGCAGATTTGGTTAGGTTCTTAACCTTTAAATTCTCTACAGCCACAAAGCCGTGTTTTTTGGCTATGGCTGTTGTTATTTTATGTAGGTAATCGTTTCTCACATTTGCTATCTTAAGCCACATCTTTGCTATTTTTCTTTGGTGTTTTTTGTAATTATTAGAAAACGGTGTCTTATCTCCTTTTTTGGTAGGGTGTTGTTTTCTCGAGAGTTGCCTTTGGAGTTTGATTAGTTTTTTCTCATATTTACTTAAATCAAGAGGCTCGAAGTAACAACCGTTGGATAGTGTGATTATCTTTTTTACACCTACATCTATACCCACGGGGTTGGATAGATTTTCTTTAATTGATGTGTCTTTTTCGGTAACTACGCTTATATACCAGCCATCGGCGTATCTTTTAACTGTTACATTCTTTGGTTTGCCAACTATGTTTCTTGATTTATAAAACCTAACCCATCCTATTTTAGGTAAAAATATTCTATTGTTATTTATCTTAAAGCCTTGAGGATATCTAAAGCTGTCTGGCGATTTACCTTTCTTCCTGAAGTCTGGAAAAGATATACCATTGCCTTTGGTAAAAGCACTGTCTATGGCTTTGTATAAATCCTTTAAGGTTTGTTGTAGAATTTGAGAATGTGCTTCTTTTAAGAAAGCGTATTCTTCGGATTGTTTCCATAATTTAAGCATTCCCGCCATTTCGTTATAGGTAGGTATAGTAGCAGTATTTTTGTAATATTGTGGCAAGTGGATATTGATGATTTTATCTACCTTTTTTATATCAAGCTTTTGTTTTATTAAAGCAATAGCTTTATTCCATACAAACCTACAAGAGCCGGCAAATTGGGCGAACTTGTTTTCTAACTCTTCATTGGTCTTGAGTTTAAATTTAAAGGCTTGACATGTAATCATTGTTATATTATAGTATTGGTCTATGGAAAAGTCAAGTAAAATTAGAACTGGTAGGCATTGTGTTTTTCTTCTGCATGTGCATTTGGTCTTTGTAACTAAATACAGAAAGAGCGTATTTCAAAAGAAACACTTAGAAACCTTAAAGGAAATCTTCGCCAAAGTCTGTCAAGATTTTGAGGCAGAACTGATAGAATTAAATGGAGAAAGCGACCATGTCCATTTGCTTGTAAACTATCCGCCAAAGGTGGCAGTCTCAAAACTGGTAAATTCGCTAAAAGGTGTTTCTTCCAGAAAGCTAAAACAAATCCATCCTGAATTAAGGCAGTATTACTGGAAAAACGCTTTATGGTCTCCAAGCTATTTTGCAGGTTCCTGTGGTGGAGCTCCGCTTGAGGTTATCAAACAATATATTGAAACCCAGAAGACACCCACTACATCACCTACCTAAAAGAATGTGTCTTGTGGGTGGTGGAGGGATAAAATGGATAAGAATCTCTTAAAGCAAAATATCTTGTTGAGTCTAGTTGCTCATCTTTTGCAATATAATTTTTATAAGCAAGCTCCTGTAAGTTTATTAATTTCTGATTTATTTTATCAAATATGTTTTTATCAAAAATGCAATTTCGCATAATATTATTAAACAAATCGTATAAAAATAAATAAAACTGAGAAAAATCATTACTATTAAAAATATTCTTTTTATTTTTTAAAATGTAATTAACAAAAGATTCGTAACTATACCTATCAGAAGACGATACCTGTAATTTATTCACCTTTTTTGCTTTAATCGTAAATTCATTTTCATCTTCAAGGCTAAAAATACGGTATTCTACAACCTTTCCATTTTCATCTATTACTGATAAAGCAACTATTGATGATGTATCTAATACATTTGTAGTTTCAAAAGATAAAAAACCAATCATATATTATACACCTCTCTAATGTATTTATAATAACTCAAATTGAATATTATTATTCTGTCTCACTATATTTTCTTTTGTTTTTGTACCTGGTGAAGGTTTTTTTATAAATTTGTGTAAAAAACATTCCTGCATATGTGTTCCAAATACATTGTTTAATTCTGGATTATTAATATAATCATTAGCATTGTCTTTTATATATTTAAATAAATCATCAAACATAATTCTTACATTCTCAGTTACATTTACAAACGTTTCTTTTATTTTATACCCCTCTTTTTTATACTCTTTAATTCTGTTTCTAGTAGCATTGTTGATATATGCTAATTTTGCCGTTAAGTCATAATATTCAAAATACTTCTTCGTTTCAGTAATCCTATGTCCTCTACCTAAAAATTGTAACGGTGTAACTAGTGAATCTGAACCCTTGTTAGCCAGGTATAACATACAACGTATATTAGGAATATTATATCCAGTTGTCGCAACATCTGATACTAATGCAATTTTATATTTATCGTTTTTTAAACCTTCAATTAAACTATTACGTCTAACAGGTGATATTTTCCCATGGATAACAGTTACTTTATCCATAATATTTAACAATTTAATAGTATTTAATCTATCTAATAACAAATAAAGTAATAATAAGTGATCTATGTTATTAGAGTATAGAATTGTAGTTTTATCTTCTTTTAATGCTTTGTTTAAAGCTACATTTAAGGCTATTATATTCAAATCTTTATTAAAAATCACGTAATCATCGTATACTTTTAAATACGCTCTTAAGTACATTCTTTCAGGTGCAAAATTTCTATTAATTCTATAAGCTGTAAGAAGCTTTTCCTTATTGTTTAATATAGATGGGTTTTTCTTATATAATGTATTAGTAAATGATGTGTTATTAAAATAAATTACATTTATAGTTGTATCTGCAGATACCCCTTCTTTTACTAGATCAGATGTTTTTACTCGATAAAGTACATTTTTATATCCAAAACAACAATACATTCGTGTTACAGTTTCCTTACCCCTTTTTTCAAGGGTACCAGATACACCCAACATATAAGGAGCTTTACAAAGCTTAGCTAATTCAAACATGGACTGCCTGGAGATATCATGAATCTCATCAAAATAAACAACTTTTCTTGATAAAACATGATGAATGTAATTTATGACTTCTTTTGCTTTCTCATATTCTTCTTTACTTACTTTATCTTTGTTTTTAATTGTTTGTAATGCTCTTTTATAATTATTATAAAACATATCTGAACTAATTAAATATATCTTTGCATTCCAATTAATTTTAAAAGAATTAAACATGTAACAAATGTCTTTTCTTGGTTTTAATTCAAATACATTCAACACTAAATCACGAAATTGCTTCAATAAACCTTTTTGAGCTACTATATAAGTACCCTCACCGGCTTTACCTAATAAATCTAAAGCTACATAACTCTTACCATAATTAACTGCAGCTGCTACTAATCCTCTTCTATTTCTATATATTAATTTTAAATGCTCTTTTACAGAATCTCTAAAAGTTAATTCCGTTTTTAAAGGAAATTTATATTCAGTATTCTCATCAATGTAAAAGTTTAAATATTCTTCGCTTCTTTTATCTATTAGTTCATATGAAATATTATTACTTTCTAAATATTTTATAAAAATCTTATAAAAGCCAATTCCGGCTGTAAATCCTATATATTTGTTTTCTTTATTTTTAATAAAAGAATAATATCTATTAATACCGTCATATATTTTATTATTATTAGTTACAAAATCTAAATTACTGTTCATGTATTTAAAATTTGGGTTCTCATAGATACAATATTGTTCAAAAAACTCACGCATTAATTTATTAAATATGTGATTATCATATACATAAACAAAAAATCTATTTTCATACACTACTATTTTCATTCAGTTCTACTCCAATATTAATAACTATAAAAACCTAATTATAATATAACAAAAATAAATAAAAGTTTCATTTAAAAAAGCTGGTTTCTATTCAACCTTTTGTTTTTTAAAATGTATTTAAAATTTAATAAATTCACTGTAGCATAAGCAATAGGATGTAAACAATTATATAACATATAACTACGTACAAATGTATTATTATAACTAGAATCAGGTAGTACAGTTAGTAAAAATGTATTAACTGTCATTTGAGTTAATATACCACCGGCAGCAAACAATGCTAATTGTTTATTTGATAATTTACCTTGTTCCAATGTTATTTGCAGATAAGGGATATAGTAGCAAGAAGAATCGAGATATGTTGAAGTCAAAAGATATAGAAGATTTTATTATGCATAAAAAGGCAAAGGGCGGGAAATTAAATGAGTTACAGAAAGAGCTAAATAATTTGTGTAAACAGGTAAGATATAAAATTGAGCGTAGTTTTGGTACATTGAAGAGTCAGTATGGCCTAAATAGATCGAGATATATGGGTCTGCGTAAGGTGTTATATGAATTTCTGATGAAATCGATATGTTTCAACGTAACAAAAGCAATTAGATTATGTTTTTAAGGGTGTATTGCGCCCAAAATTAAGGATTTTAGATGATTTTGAGTTATTTGAGGAGGTGAACAAGGGATAAAAAGCTAAAAAGTAATAAAAACTGAGTAAAAAATTGAGCAAAATTTAAGAAAAATGGTGAAAATTGAAAAATATAGAAATTATGCAATAACCTTTATTAATATTGTTATTATTATATTTCTTATTTAGTATTTTAAATATACTGGAATAATTATAATATTTTTATTATATTAACTTTCTAATAATATATTATTCTATTTTACCAGTTATAAATACTTTTTTGGCTGCTTCTCCTATTGCATTTGTTGAAATAGCATCAACACAACCACCAACAATTCCTCCTACGATTGGGATTGCTTTACCTAAATTAATAAATCCTTTCTCACCAAATTTTGTAAGTAAACGGAAACCTACTTTTTTATTTATATCTTTTATTACATCACCTGAAATTTTTATTACTACTTTCTCAGCTATTTTATTTCCAATTCTAATTCCAGCTTGTCTTAAAACTTCTAAAAAAGCATTTCCACACAAACAAGCAAAAACCAAACTCTGTACTTTATCATCTTTAAGGTCATATCCACCCATAATTGCAATAGCTGCTACCATTCTAATATGAATAAAATAAACAGATGCTAGGTTAGCAGGAATTGTTGCAGGTAATGTAAGAACCCCACCCAATCCTGTAATAAAACCGGCTGTACCTGCTTTTGCAATTTGCCAACGAATTAAAGAATCAACTTTCTCTTCTAAAGTTCCCTTTTCTTTTAAATAGCTTTCTGCTAACTCATAAGCAGAATCCAAACCTGCAATTCCAGGATTTAAAGATTTTTCATATGCCCATTCTAGTGCATCCATTATAATACTTGTGGTAAGAACACTTTCTTTTTCACTCATATCTAATCCTCTTTTTTAATTTTTTTAATAACTTAGCTTACTAATTATTTAATAATTATATTATAATTATTTTTCTGTTTTTTCAACTACAACATATAATTAAATTTATTAGTAATTAACTATTATCCAGTAAAGCTTCTACATCTAAATTAATATCCAATAATTCCTTCTCTAAATTGAATTCTTCGAATCTAAAATTTATTTCGTTTAATACATGTTTTACAAAATTATTTAAATTATTACCTACTTTCTCCATTATTTCAGCATATCTCGGATATCTTCTAACACTATTTGGAAATAATTTACTAAATAATAATACTGCTTTCATATAACTAATATTTTCAGAATCACCACATCTTTCAGCAAATTCCTGTTGTAATATGTTAATAACAGTCTTATCATCTGCATCTGATGTTACAATTGCATATGTTAATGGCAGAGGACGTAATTTAACAAAACTTGATAAATGTCTATACGCATTTCCTAAATATTTATAATAAATATCATTGTAATAACCAAATTCACTCTTCAAATGTTTAATATGTTCAAGTTCTACATCATTAAAACCAAAAACTTCTTTGTAGTTTATTACGTCAGCTTCGTTTGATGCTAACACATATAAGTTCTGAATATTGTTTACAACAGCATCTCTAATAGGTGAATTACCTATATCTGCTGCCGTTTGTGTCAGTAAACCCATGCCTGCTCCATGCTTCCTCAAAGTCCTCATACCAGTCTCAATTACACGCTGTCCCAATAATGACTTTAGCGTTGACCAGACTTCATCTAAAGCTATGTCAGTAAAGCGAAATTTCTTGCTGAGGGCTGGAATGAATCCACCTGTCCCCAGCACAACATTCCATATATAACTATTAATAATTGCCAATGAAATTTGTGAAACTAATTCAGATTCTAAACCTTCAAAATCTATTGCCACAGCAGGTGAAGTAATTAATGGTTTCCTTACTATACCATCAAATAATGAACCATATAATTGTCCTTTAGTAAATAACTTAATAGAGGATAATACTTTATCATTACTTAAAAACTCACTCCACCCTGGTTCATTTCTTTTATTCAGTAAATAATTATATATATCACTAAATGTTACTTGAGCAGAAGCTTCACCTGTAGTTTCACTAATTACCTTATTTTTGTTAAAATCTATAAATAATAAGTCATCCAATAATTCAGTAAAATATCTAATAGCTATATTTTCATTTTCCATCTGACATATCGAACAAAGCAATGTTACCATAAACTCTCTAATAGACTGTTTATATTCATCATAATCATCTGTTCTTTCAAAAACATCAGGTGCAGCTAAAACAAATGGATTTAGTTTGTCCTTAATAGCTTCATAATTGTAAGATGTACGTAATTTTATATTCTGTCCATTTAAGAATTTAACAGCTCTAAAAAGAGCTCCACCTCTATCTACGAAAATAATTCTTACACCTTTACCATATCCTACTATATTCCTGTTTACTTGGAAAAATGTCTTACCAGAACCCGTAGCACCAATTACAGCATAGTTTTTAGCACCTGGTAATGCAAAATGATTTAAATTATATATACCTGAATAAGTTTCTACTATTAAACCTGGTTCAGTCATGCCTTCTGGTTCCTCGTACATAGGTAAAAATGCACCTATAGATGCTGAATACATAGGTTGATATCTTTCTAATAAATCCCACGCTCTAAATGTAAAAGGATAAGCACTATTAAAGAAAATTTCAGGCATAGAATCAGTTTCTTCTAATGCACTAACACCACCACCAATTTTTCTAAAATAATCAGTTTGTATTGTGAAAACTCTCTCATCTTTATAAACAATATTTCTAATATCTTTATCTTCTCTAGCTATTTTAACATACTCTTTATTTAATTTTACATCTTCAGCTTTAGTATTAATTGTAATACTGTTATCTTTTTTTAAAGAAATATATGTTTCAGTTATATGTTCGTGAGGAATGGCTTTACGTAATGTCACATGAGTCGCAACTCTAAATAAATCACCAAAACTTCCAAGTTGTGTATTTAATTCAGCAAATTTAAACATTTTTCTCTTTATTTCAACAGCTTCTTCTGAAAATAACCTTTTACCTAGAAATGGAATATCAACTAAAAATTCAAATGTTCTTCTATTCATGTTTATACGTTTTCTTGTTTCTTTTCTATCTTCTCTAAAAATACTCCACGTTACAGAGTAATCCCCTTTTAACCTTGCTAGAAAATCTGTTGGTAACATATAATTTGCTTGTCCAGGATCAGGTAAAGATGTTAAAGAATAGAGCTTTAATAATATATCGCAAGTTTTGTCTTTCAATTTATGATTTATCATATGACCATTATTATCAAAAACAGGCATATTAGGTGAAGGTACATCATAAACAATTAATTTGTCAGGTAATAATTCCATTTTATAAGGAAACAACCTTGTAGTTGGTGTAAGTGAATTATATTCCATTGCAGGTAATCCTAAAAACCTGTACAAAACACTTATAGTTTGATTTGCATCTAACAACTCACCACCAAAAGGTAAACTACTTTTTGCAGCTATCGCATGAGTTATTACATTTTTTAATATCTGATATGTAGTTTGGTTTAATAATTTATCTTCATCAAAATAATTTAAATTTATGTCTTCTATTAAATCATTTTGAGAAAAATTAAATTCCTTATAATTAGGATAATATCTTACAAATAAATAATATCTGTGTCTTCTAGCTTTTCCTATTATTTTATCTCTTAATAACTCTACGGTTCTTAAATTAAGAGCATTATAAAACTTTTCTAAATAATTTACAAATCCAGTTGAACTAATAAAGTTTTTTAAAAGTGTATCATACTCATATCTTAACTGAGCAATTTCTTTTTTCATTTGAGCTTTTTCTTGCTCATCAAAATCACCATAATTAATATTAATATTTAATTCATCTAAAGCACGTTTAATTTCGTCTATTTTATCTCCATAATTTTTAGCATAACTTTCATAAGCTTCCTTGTCTGTCTTAAAAAAGTTACTATTTAATAATTTACGCTCTAAATCACTGTAATCAAAATCAGGAGTATAAATATACTGATAAGTTGCTCCTGTATTCTTTGAAAAAGGAAATACTAATTTATCATAAAAAGATACAATTTTCTGGTAATTACTTTCTAATTGATCTAAATTATGTATAACTTGATAAGCACCTTTTACTTTTAAAGCAAAACCTATACTACCATCCGTAAAGAAAAATAACCCTAAAGTAGAATGTGCATCTCTATGATCTAACCCTACAAATCTATCTAATTTAAAATCTTTTATGTCTGCTATATTAAATAAGTCTAACATATTATTTATCCCTCAATTATTATTTATTTTATTATTATTTATTTTCTAGTTTTTTTACAAAACCTATATGCTCGCTTGTAGGATTTAATAAATGAACTCCTATACATAATGATTCATCATTACTAATAATATACTTAATTTCTCCATGCATATATTCTTTATAAGAATCTAATTTAATCATAACCATTTGATTAACATGAAAAAAGGCTGCATTTAATTCTGAATCTAATGTTATACCCATTCCGTGATAACTAATATCAAAACTATTACAATGAATAACATTATCATAAACTTTAATTATTACATCATCTTTGTACTTAATTCTTGGTTCTCTTCTTCTTTCTTTAATAACTTTTTTTATTAAATTATCATTCTTAATTTGATATTTTATTTTTTCTTTATCTTTTTGATTATTAAAAATACTTTTTAAAAATCCAATCATACATACCCCTTAACAAAAATATTTTAATTAACATATATTTTTATCGTTTATATGTATTATTATAACAAAAAAAATCTAATTTTTAAAAAATAATAAAAATTAATAATTTGTATTTGTATCAGTTGTAAAATTATATATCTCTCTATATATAATAGTTTTTTCGTAATTACTCCAATCAGCGTTATTATCAAAGTAATACTTTCCCAAAACACCATTAATTGTTAACGTAATCCTATCTACACCACTTAAAGCAGTTACTTGAGTACTTAATCTTGTATTATTTTGTACACATGTACCAACTCCAGATGGGACATCAGTTGTTATAGTAATTACATCACCAGATGAAGATACTATATAACTTTTACCACTTACATTTGTATTACCTACTTTTTTTAAATAAGTGCCATATAATTCAGAAGCATTATTTGGACCCCTACCCTTTTGAGAATAAAACATTAATGATGCTTCAGCAAAATTTTCTAATTCTTTTGTTACTGCATTGCATATTGCTATCATTTTTCTTTCATGATACGAACCCATTATCGTACCAATTAAAATAGCTAAAATTGTTAAAACTATAATTAATTCAATAAATGTATAGCCTCTGTTATTGCTAATTTTATTATTAATATTCTTATTTATACATATATTATTTCTAATAAATCTATTATTGTTTTTCTTATATAACATTAGTTCTACGACCACGGTTTCTGTTTTTTATATTACGTATACGACTAAAAGGAGTATTTTTAGGATCTTCATCTTTTATAGTATTTATATCATTAGATTCTTTCAAATTTTGTAATGATAAATTTTCAATAGATAATAAATCCACATCTTTATAATTATTAATATGAAATTCATTATAAATTACATTTTTTAATAAAATCTTAGGTGTCATTTTAGGTAATCTAAATGTAGCAGGATGTTTAGGTTTTACATAACCTGTTCTTATTTTTCGAATCTTTTCATTATACATGATATAACCATAACCATCATGCAATTGTCTTAAATCTTCTACTTTTAATTTATCAACTTCCCTTAAACTATATTCACGATATTTTGTTGCTACATTATCTAATATTCTAATATTGGATTCTTGTTTACTCTGTTCTACCATCATTACTTCTTTACCAGCAGCTTCTATAATTTCTTTTATAGTTTTACTATCTTCTAATCTAAGCACTAACTTAATAACTGTGTTACCTAATATTCTGTTCTTTTGTTCAGCATCACCTTTTACTTCAAGTGATGCAAACTCCTGAACAGCAATTAAAAGCGAAATTCCTAAAGACCTTGCTTGAGCTGCAATATCATTTAAACCAGGTGTCTTATAACTACCATACTCATCTAATATAACAAGAAATGCAGGTCTTGCTCTTTTTCTTAATTCCTCTTTTTTTAATTGTTCTCTTAAACCTTCTGGTGAATCCCCAAGCATCTTAGCACATGCAATTCTTATCGCAGTTACAACCATCATACCTATTGAACGTTTTGTTTCTTCACCTTTTTCAAGAGATGGAACTAATACATATAATAAATTATTATTTTTAATAATATCACTTAAAAATACATCTGAATATTTAGCTTTAAACACTTTACCATAAATGTTAGAAAAATCGTTAAGTGCTTCTGTAAACTGCATTTCAGCATAAGAATGCTGTCTTTTCATACTTTCAACTAATTGCCTATCCATTTTATCTAATTCAAGTGGACGATTAATATCTAAATCACCCCCAATAGACTTTAAATATGTAATAACAGGTATTTTAGCTGGAACAGTTAAACCTTTCTCTATGTAATCATTAGGTATCCAATATTTTGCATATTGTTTACTTGATTCAGGTATCTGTTCTATAGAAGGAGAAGCTACAGCTATTAAAGCTTCTAAGTGTATAATTTCTATTAAATCATCCAAAGTAATAACTTCACCTTTCACATCTCTTAAATAGGTTAAGGCCGATAAAGCAACCTTAATTAAGTTCATAGCTCTCATCATAAATACTTTGTTATCACCTGCACTCGACGTATCACCAATAGCAAGGTTTATAATCATATCAGCAATTTCAGGTGAGCTACCTTCCATTAGAAAATTCCAGGTAGATGAAGATGCAAAAGCACCAGATTTAAATGATAACAAAAAGATTTCATCATCTCTATTATATATTTTAGCTAAACTATAAAAATCCATCCATGTAGGGTTTTCAGATTTACCATCAACCATTAAAACCCCACCACCACGCTCTATCTGATTTTTACATAAATACATAATACTTGATGTTTTACCGGAACCAGTTGTACCAGGACATAACATGTGTCTCTTAATCTCATTATCAGGAAATGCTACAGGTAATTCAAATTCATCCTCTCCTATTCTTAAATACCAAGGCATATCAGGAACACCTAATAATTCTACCGGACTATAATCAATTTGTGCAATTTTTTTAACAATAAAAGGTATAAGTGCAACAAATACAAAACTTAATAATACAGTAAAAAATAAAAATGATGCTAATGAAGATAATAAAACAACATATAATAAAAAGAAATAAAGCCTTTTCTCCTGACCTTTAAGTTTATAACGTAACTTCTTAACTTCTCTTTCGTAAGTTTGTTTTACACGTTCTTCTGGATCAAAGTTACGATTTTTTTTAGCCAAGATATTTCCCCTAAGCTGTTTTAATTATATAAATAAAAAAGGGGAATACCCCCTTTTTTTATATTAATATTTATTATTTTACCGTAAATTGTGTTCTTAAAAGAAGAATAACAGCTCCACCTATTGCTGGTGATGAAGCTTTTAAAAGCCTTTTAAAAGCTGATTCTCTTCTAGCATCGTCATCGTTTGCAAAAAAGAATTCTCCAATTGCTTTGAATGATCCATACATAATGGCTAACCAACAAAGAATAGTTACAGCAGTACCAGTTACACCTTCATTTAATAAAGCTCCAAAAAATTTTTTAACTGGTGAAACATTCTTATCAGTACCACTTACTAATCCAGAATAATCAGGTTCTTCTGCATATGCCATTGTTAAACCAATAAGAAAATAGTTTACTCCAGTTAATATTAAATAATTAAGTTTTGAACAAAATTTTTTCATATTGTTTTACCTCCTTTAATTATTATTAAAATTATTATTACATTTAATAGTTTATTTATTATATATATAACAAATAATGTTTAATTTTTTAAATCTTAAGTAATAATTTTAATTTTTAATATTTTCCCATATAATAACATACACAGGAACACACTTGTTAGGTTCTATAATACTATCAACTTCTTTATTGTAAGAAATTTTATAATATTCAGGAAATATATTTTTAATATAATCTACATTTAATACCCAATAAGGAGTTGTTTTTTTGTTACAAAAATATGTTTTTAAACCAAATAACATAACAGGTACTCTTTTATCATTTCCTTTAAGTGCACTTTTAATAGTTATTATAGTAGAAGCAACAGTATATTTTTTTATCTTAATTACCCTATTTTTATCTTCAGATACAGTATAATCAGTATCTTTAACTGGTATATCTTCATTTAAACCGGCTAATGCTAATAATTGCTGATATGCTAATCTGTCTACAGCATAATTTACAACATCTGGTGAATCTACTCTTATTTGTTTTATATAACCCATAGGTTGGTTTTGTTTAGTGTGTATCTTATCAATTACTTTATATCTTGTATTAAACTGAAAAACATCAGTATTTTTATTAATTTTAACAATCTTAACAGCAAAAGTTAAAACCATTCCAGATACTAATTTTACATGTAATACCGTTTCTCTATTAACATTTGTTGTGGCCATTAATTTAATAATTTTAGTTTCTTCTCGGCTTTTAGGGTAAACTTCTAAACCTGATAACGAACTTTCTACAGTTTTTTCAGCTACGATATCAGGTAACTCAATTATAATAGGAATAGAAAAAGGTACTACTATAGGAATAACCTGACCATAATATTCAACTAAATAAGGATATTTTAAAGGTAAATCTGAAAATGATTGTGATTTATTATTTTGTATTGGAATAGGATCCGGTAAAACCAATTGTTGGGCATATAATATATTAAAATTTAATAAAATTAATAATAAAATAAAAAATAATTTATTTTTTAATACTCTATTTCTTTTCATATATATTAACCCCCTATTTCCTCTATAATAATATCATTTATATTATAACCTATTTGATTTTCTCCTTTATGTACATCACCTACAACTACAGCCATTTTAATAACATAACGAGCTTTTTGATGTTTTTCATTACTTAAAATATAAGCATCTCCTTCAATTTGAGTTAGAAATGATAAATCTCCACCTTTGCTTAAAGAATTATTCGTAATTTTGTAATTAAATGAGTTAGGATCCGGAACAAATAACATTACCCCATTAATTGTATTTAAATAATATAATTTATTTTCTAACCATTTTTTATATGTAGTTACTATTTGAGATGAATTGGTAAATGAAGTAATATATTTTAAATTGTAATAACTATTTTTAGGTACTATAGTTAACAAATTTGATACGATATTTTGCACAGACGATTGTATATACTTTTCAAGATTAGCATTTGCTTTAGCTCCCATATATACTGTATCACTTAATACTAAATATGGGCGGTGATTTACTTGATTAATAGCTGTCTTTAAAATAGAAAACATATAAATAGATGCTAAAAAAGAAATTAATATACTTAATATAAAAGTAACTAATAAAATTTTAAAACTAAACTTATACCTTAATAATTGATTAGTAAATATTTCATCTAATTGATTAAGCTCTTTAAAAGCTTCTTTTAGTTTATTTTCTTTACTATTTTTAATATTATCATTTTTAATAGATTCTTCCATTACACTCTCCTGATGTTATTATTATAAATTTATTGTTGTTTATTTAATAAATTAAATAACATCTGATTTAAATCTGCATTATTATTAGAATTATTTTGAGGAGACGGTTTATTTACAGGCTCCCGAGTTTTATTATTGACTGTAGATTTTATATTTTTTCTAATACTACTATCAAAAATTACATGATTATTATATTTACGAGTATTAACTGTAAAATATTCTTTTTTTACCTGTTTAATAAATTGATTAGTAGATTCTCTTGCATATTGACTAAAAGTATCTCCATTTAAGTTAGTATAAGATAAATATTTAATTATATTATTCACTTCTTTATAAATTTCTGGTTTGTCTTTTAATAATACACTAGCTAATTGTAAATATCTTATTGCTCTATTAATTTTAGTTTGCTGTTCCCATAAAGTCATATTAGTTCCAGGTAAATCTTCTTTTTTATATAAATAAGAATCATCACTAGCAAATATATTAAAATTTAATAATAATACAAAAAATAATATTAAATATTTTTTCATTAACTAAACTCCTTTCATAATTATAAAATTAATATCTTAATTCAAATTGATATATAACAAATTATTTTAAAAATTTTAAAATTTATTATAAAATTCTAGTATTTTTTTTTACAATTTGTTTTATACTTTTTTGTTATATTATATAATAGGTAATTAATCTAAGTTATATAATATAATAATTTTATGGAGGTATTCCGAAATGGTTGGAAATGGCAAAACTAAAAAGTATATTAATAGCTTTAACGTAATTGAAGAAGTTAAGATAGCTAAAACCAACGCTATTATGTCTGTATTAACTAAATTTGCTATTGGTAAAAGTTTAACTAATGCTCCTGAATTACAAGTTGTATTTGCTTTGGGACACAGGATGGAAACTAATAATAACGAAAGAAGATATAAATGGATTGATTCTGCTTACTTTTTTAGAGATAGAAAAGAAATCTATGATATTCTTAATGGATTGAAAAAAGCTTATAAGCAAATTGAAGCTGCTAATCAACCAACACCTAAAGATGTTAAACCTATTGTAGAATATAATAACCCAGCGAAGAAAAAAAGATTAAGTATTTATCCTAATATTTACGTAGATAATAGAACTAATACACCTGTAAAAAACGTATCTATCAGGTATTCTGTAGCTAGCGAAAACGGTGATAAACCTCAGTTTGCAGGAATTTCTCTCAATATGAATGAATTAAAGTGTATAATTGACACAATTCAAAGTACATATGATAATATACCATTAATCAAAACACAAATATTAGCAACACCACAATATCAGCAAATGCTTGAAAGAAAACTTCAAGCTAACCAATATCAAAACCAACAAACAGAATTTAATAATAATTCTACAACAGAACATTCTAATAGCGTAATAGATGATGAAAAATTAGATTTTAATGAAGAAGTTTCAGAAATTAATGCTATTGATGAATCAGAATTTGATTTCAATACAGATACTACTTCATCTGCCACTTCAGCAGAACCAGAACTTATAAACACTAATCTTCAATTTGATAATAGTGAATTTGATCCTGAACCAGAATTTTAAAAATTTTAAAAAAATAAAAAGCAAGCTGTGTAAAAAATGCACAGCTTGCTTTAACTCATTATAATAATATTATTATATTTTAATCTTATAAGTCATCAAAACGATACTTTTCAAAAGGAGAATAAATTTTACCTATTTTAGATTTAGTTAGCCTGAATAGTTTTCTACCTAAATACCCTTTTGTATATTTTTTTCTAATTCGAGTAATAATATTAAAATATAAAAATGGAATTCCTAATAATAAAAATAATGCATACCATCCACCTGGAATTTCACCTATAATTCCGTTTTTCCCGAATAAAAAGAATGGATCAAACTTAAATGTAACATAAACACCTATTGATAACCCTACTATACCACTATAGTAAACATAAAGAAATATTACATCTTCTGGTCTAAACCAATCAAATAAATCAATAATATTATCAAGATCTTTTTCTTGAAATAAAGCATAATCTCTATTATTGAAACCACTTACCATAGTTATCCCTCAAATACTATTTATTTTATTTCATTTATTTATTGCCCAAGTAAAGCCATAAATCCATAAATACCTTTTACTAAACTTACCATAATACTACCCATTAAAGTACCAACTACTAACAATAATATAGGCTGAATAAGACTCTGAACCTGTTCAAAAGTTTTTAATAATTTATCTTTATAATGTTCAATTAAATATTTGAATTGTTCTCCTAAATTACCTTTTTCACCTTGTTTTACTAATGTTATTGCTATATGTTCAAATAATCTTGGGTCTAATATTTTATGTAAAGGTAAACCTTGCTCTAGTTTAAAAACTGCATCAGTATAATATTTTCTTAAAAATACATTTTTTTCATTTTGTTTCAGAAATTTCAACGCAGTAACAGTATCATAACCAACAGAATAAAATGTATTTAAATTATCAAAAAATGACATATAAAATTTTAATTTATATATATTTCCTATTATTGGTATTTTAAAAAAATTATCCTGTAGGTATTCAAATATTTTACCTGATTTGAATAAATAAACTATACTACCAATAACACCAGCAAAGCCAATCCAAACTTCAGTACCATGTGCCTTCATAAATTCAAGGTATTTATACATATAATAAGTCTGAGGCGGAAACTTAGAAACATCTCCACCAGCCATATCCATTAATGTTTTCATAATTTGAGGTAAAATTTTATAAGTTAAAGCTATAATCAATAAAAATAAAACTGTAATAATAATTATTGGATAAGTCATAGCAGATTTTACTTTTTTATATAATTCAATTTTTTCTTTTAAATCATTAATTATAATTTCAAAAATAGATTGTTGCCCTGGTTCTCTGTTATTTTTAGGTAAAGCTAATGTACCTGTTTTTTCTCCAGTAAGTATCAAAGGTAAATAAGATTTATCTATATAATTAGTTTTATCTATAAAATCACTTAAAGCTTGACCTCGACTCAAATATAACTTTAATTCAGTAAATACCTGTTTCAAATAAGCTTGTTTTTTGTCTAAACTACTTAATATAAAATTTATAGATGTTTCCATACCATAACCTAAAGCCATTAAACTATTTAAAAAATTAAAAAATTCATATAATTCTTCTAATTTCAATTTCCTTTTAACATTTGCTATTCCTAAATCTTTTAGCAAATTTTCTATCACTTTAATTACCTCTTACTATATTTTTAATAATTAATAGTATACATCTGGGAACCAAACACTTTAAATAATTCATCAATTGATGTTACACCTTTTGTCATTAACTCTATTCCTGATTTAACCATACTTCTAAAACCATTTTGAATAGCTCTGTTTCTTATGTCTAATATAGAAGCATTATTATCAATTAACTCTTTTATAAAATCATCTACATCTAATACTTCAGCTACTACTGTTCTGCTTACATAACCAGTATTTCTACAATATGAACACCCCTCTAAAGAATGTGTAAATACATAATCTATATCTCTTAATAGTTCTATTTGTTTTATATTAATATGTTTAGTATTAAAATTTCTTATATATTCCTCTTTCGAAACTCTTAATTTGCAGTTAGGACATAATTTTTTAACCAATCTTTGTCCAATTACACCTAATAAAGAAGAAGATATTTGCCAGTTTTCTAAACCTAGGGACCTTAACCTCATTATAGCATCTATAGCAGTGTTAGTATGTAACGTTGAAAATACTAAGTGTCCTGTAATTGCAGCTGTAACTGCTTCTTTTGCTGTATCTAAATCCCTAATTTCACCAACCATTATAATGTCAGGGTCCTGACGAAGAAAAGCTTTTATAGCTGTTGCAAATGTAACTTTAAAATGTGGATCATATTCGACTTGTTGTATTGTCGGAATATCTACTTCTATAGGATCTTCTATACTCAAAATTTTCTTTGAAATATCCCTACCTAAATCAGTTAAAATAGAATAAAGAGTTGTTGATTTACCAGAACCTGTAGCACCAGTAACAAAAATAATTCCATATGGGTTGTTAATCAATTTAACTATTTTATCCAATTCATATTGTAAAAAACCTAAATCTTTTAAATTAAGTACATCTGTACCATTTGACGAATATAACCTTAAAACAATTGTAGGACCATAAGGTGTTGGCACTGATGAAAAACGAATATCATGAGTTTTTCCAGTGGTATCTTCTGTATACATAATTTTTGCATCTTGTATTTCAGTATCTTTATCATATGATAATTGAGCTTCTAAAAATAGGATTCTGGCAATTTGAGAATAAGTAGAAATAGTCCATTCTGTATATTTGACTAAAGAACCATCAACCCTAAACCTTATACTAACTCTGTCTTTGCTAGGTTCAAAATGTATATCAGAAGCATTATATTCATAAATAGCAGCATTTAATAGTTTATTTAATATATCTCTAATATTTAAAAAGTTATCAACCAATTTATTTGAGTCTGACTGTTCCGTGTAAAAACGAGGAATTAAATCCCCATTAACCAAAACAAAAAATATATCATTACTCTTTAAAATTGTTTTTATTTTACCTAAAATATGTAAATTATATAAAACATTATAACTTACTGCTATAATATATTTACTTGTATTAATTTTATCATGTAAAAAATCTTTACTTATATTAGTATCAATTTTCCCAAAATCTAACAATTGTTTTAATTTTTCTTTATTTATAGGCAACACATTTAATGCGTTTAATTGTTTATTTAAATCTTCATTGTTAAACAAATCAACATCTATTAAATCTGTACTTAATAAAGAATCATTAATATATAAAGTATTATAAGTATAAGCTAAAGTTTTATTAATTAAAAATTTTGGTACTTTATATTCTAATAATATAGAAATAATATTAGTAAATGATTTTTCATTTAGTCTGTTCTGAACTATTAAGTTTTCACTAACCTCACCTTGACCAAAATTAATCAGGTTTTCTAAAAATAAATCTATTTTTGTTTTCTCACTTCCTTGAGCAATCATATTATAACTACTCCTTAAACTATATTATAAAACATTCTTACCTTTATTACTTTGCTTTAGTGTATAAATCTACAGTTTGTAATCCAACAGATTCTGTACCTGTATTATAACTAATAAATAATTGTCTATTTTTATGTTTTTTATCTTTTAATATTATTCCACGGCTAGTAATTTTACTAATATAAATTCTCTTAGACGGGTCAATATAGGTACCTACAGTAGCTTTTAAAGGTATATTTCTATAAGATAATTCTGTATACCAAGTAGAACCTATAGCATAAATATCATTTATTGTAAGGTCATTTTTAACCCTAACAATATAAGGTATGTCATCTATAGATGGTTGTTTTTCAGGGTCAATTATTACAGAATCAGAATTATTAGAATGTAGTAACTTGTCGTTATTTACTGTTTCAATAGGTGAAGAAGTTGTAGCTAGGGTTGTTGTATTTTGCATACCTTCTGGCAATGAAGGTGCTGGCTCAGAAACAACAGTAGTAGACTGAGAGGTGGTATTGTTGGATTGATTTGAATATTCGCTCTTTAGTAACTCTTTATCAACTTCTAAACCTAATTCTTTTTCAATAATTGCTAAAACTAAACTTTTTTGTAATGTTTTATCCTGCTTTATATATTTAGGTGTAGCATTCAATATAGCTTTTAAAATTTGATATTTTGTTGAAGTTAGCTCAATTAAATCTTTTTTGGTATTTAATTCTTTTTGTTTAGCATATAAAATATTTCGTACAATTTCATCTATTTCATCATTTGATTTATTTCTTATAGAGTAATCATATTTTTCATTAGTTGTATTAGTTCTGGTAAAAGGTAATTTTGTTTGTTTTTTCTTAATTAAAGAAGTGTTTAGTAAGTTTTGTTTTGTATCCTGTGCCAATTTTTTTTGTTGTACTACTAATTGTGGTTTTTGAGTTGGTTTAACCTGTGATGGTGCTGTATAATTATTAGTAAAATTTGAAATATTATTTATCATATTAGGGTTATTCTTATATAATTTTACCCCAACAAGAACTATAACAAAAACACCTAATAAAATAAATACACGTTTATTTCCTAAACCTTTAGAAGAAGAAACTTTCATCTTAGGTGCTTTTATATTCATTTTTGGAATTTTAAAACTAAACTTTGGAACTTTAAAAGCAAGTTTTGGAATTTTAAATTTTGGTAATTTAAAATTAAACTTAGGCATATATTAACCCCCTATAATTATTTTCCATATAATGTAAGTGAAATAGTAAATGTATTATCTAAACTGTTATATTTTATAATATCATATGTTAATAAATACTTATTTAAAAGAGATTTTAAATATTCCATTATAATTATACCATTTTCAGTTAACTTAGATTCTGGAGTTTCTACTTGAGAAATAGAACTATCTTCTTTTTTTATTTTTAACATAAATGACTCAGATAGTATTCTCACATTAGTAGGTTTATTATTTATTTTGTAGAAATCAATATAATTGTCTATTACTTGAGATTTTTTGGTTTGAGGAGAAATAAGTTTTTTATCTTCTTTATTATATTTTTTTAAAATTTTTACAGGAGATAATAATGTTAACCTTAACATATCAATATCAAATATATTGTTTAATAAAATTATATTCTTAAAAATTATATTATTATTATTATTATATTTTTTCTTCCAGGATTCTATTTTTTTATATTGCTCATTATATATATTAACTAATTGAGTGTATTGTTGTTCAAGCTGTTGTAACATAGATACATTAATAGAATCATAAGTTTCCTTTGCTGTTTTTAAAAAATAGATAGAAACAAGTATTAATATTAATACTACCATTTTTATTCTGTTTATTTGTCCTTGCATGTTTCATAACCCTCTTTTATTAGTCAACTTTTTTCGCTATCTATTAATAACATTGATACTGGAATTGTTACTTCAATTAATTGTTTGTTTTTATCAGCAAAAACTGTATTTATACGTAAGGTTATAGGTTGTTTAAAAATACTTTTTAAATATTTTTGTATAATTTTTCCAAAATCTTCCATTAATAAAGGATTTATTATATCTTGTATTTGAGTATAATATAAATGCAGCAAATTCGTTTTTCTATCATATTTGAAAGAATGTAATTTATAATTCTTTATATTAAAAATTAACATACTTTCAATTAATTTAAAAATTTTATTATTTTGAGATTTCAATTCATTTAATAAAATATAATGACTATTAGTAGCAATTAAAGTGTTTAATTTATTATTATAATTATTTATTTGATTTTGATAGTAAATAACTTGATCATTTATATTTTTATTATATGTTTTAATATAAAAATTTAAAATTACACTCATAATAAGTAATAATATTGCTCCAAATAAATATTTTTTATATTTTTTTGATGTTAAATTAGTAAGTAATTTATTATATTCAACATATGTATAAAATTTACCTATATTAATATCTGTTTTTATTACTTGTACTAAATCAAAATTTATTAATTTAACATTTGATTCATTAATAATAGAATTTAATTCACTTTTAATTTGATAGACTAAGTCTGAATTTGAATAATATGTATTTATATACACTTTTATATTATTATTTTTTAGTAAAGTAATTCCTATTGTACTTGCTATAAAAGTCTCAAATAATTCTTTTATAGAACTGCTTAATTCCTCTTTAGTAACAGGTATAGCATTAAACTTAAATAAATTATTCGTATCTAATAAAGTAAAACATAAATAATTGTTAATATAATCTAAAAAAATTACTGTTTCCTGACTACTTTTATATGTTGTATTATTATAAAAATAATTCCATACAATAGATTCATAAGAATAAATATTTTTGAACTGGTATTTATTCACCAATTCAAAATCATCTTGCTCTATAGATGTTAAACTGGTAATAGTACCTAATTCTTTTGTTGATATAACATCAGGTACAAACAATGCAGGTAAACTACCTAATTCTTGTAACTGTTTTACATCATCATAATTTTTAAAATTAATATTTTCTATTTTATTAGAGTTACCGGTAAATATAACATAATCATTTTCATTAATTATATTTGGATCTACCAAATCTATAACATTACCCATTAATCTATAAAAATTACCTTGTATTTCCAAGTAAACGTTCATATAGCTCTACCTTTAAATATTTTTTTAAACATTTTTATTTTTCATATTTTTTTACTACATTAAGTTAATTCTACTACATGTGCTGTAATAATAACTATCATTTCTGTCTTAGTTTTTTCTTTCTTTTTATATTTAAACAAATTCCCTAAAATAGGAATATCTCCAACTAAAGGTACTTTATTTTCAATTTCATTAGTATTATCCGAAAGGATACCACCAATAACAATTGTTTGCCCAGATTTCATCTTTACTGTAGAACTTACAGCTCTAACAGATGTTTGAGGTAATTGCAAAATTATACCATTCAAACTTTTTTCATCCATTTTGTCCAATCTGTTAATTGTTACACCTAAATTTAACACAATATTATTGTCATCAGTTACTTTTGGTAAAAATTGTAAAACTACACCTGTTTGTAAAGTACCAGTTTCTACAGAATAAGATAAATCCCCACCAGTTAAAGAAGAATCACTACCTGAATCTGATGAAATATTAGAAATATATTTAATAATCTGTCCCACTGGAATAACTGCAGGTTGTCCATTGAGTACTAATTGACGTGGTTGTGATTTAACTGTCAATTTTCCTTTTCCTTTAACAAAACCAGCTATAAATTTAATTACATCATCTGCATCAGAAACTGTTAAAACAGGTAATGATAAACTACTAAATCCAGGTGGTTGTGTATCAAAAACATCTGGTGAACCAGAAACAAAATTTGTCCTAATACCTAATTTGTTACCATTATATTTTCCTAAAGCTAAAGCATTCCAATCTATACCTTGTTCTTTATTACTGTCATATGTCACTTCTAATACTTTAACATCAAGAAATACTTCTTTTGATAATCTTTCTTTTAATTTTTTAAAATAATTATCATACTTTTCGAAAAATGGAATTCTATCAGTAATAGTTACTGTACCTAAAGCCTTGTTTATTGTAAAATACCCTTTATTACTAGCTATAACACTTAAATCGTTTTGTATCTGCTGCCATAGGTCAGAATCTTTCATTTCTGTTTTTAATTCAAGATTTTGACTTGTTGTAGCTTGTGTACTACTATCACCAGAAGTACTTGAAGACATAGTAATATTATATTTTTGAATTACATTGATATAACTAACATCATATGTTTTAGTTTCAAATGCTTTTAAAACTACTTTACCAGGAGTTTTATAATCAAAACCAATACCATTTAAATTACAAAGTGTAACTAAATAATCATATAAACTGCCTTTGAAAGTGTATGGTATATTATGAACTAATTGAACACTATTTTTAACTTCTAATAACAAACCTATATTCGATAATAAATTACTTAATGTTTCTATAGGTGTTTTATTAGATGGAACAACTGTTACAAGCATTGCAAAACGTGAATCTTTATTTTTTAACTCTACAAATTTTCTATCTACTGAATTATCTACAGTTTTTGATTTTTTATTTTTATTAATATTTAATACATAATAATTATTTATTAACTTATGAGCAGTTTTCATTTCTTCATCTACGGTTCTTTCTTTTTTTACAATAGGTTTCGTAGATTTTTTTGTAATATCTTTTGGTATATATGTTTTCTTTCTAGCACATCCGCCCATAAATAATAATGATATTATTAAAATACCTAAACTAAATTTATAAAATCTTATTTTCATTTAACACCTCTTTTTTAATACCAATAATAATTATTATATTTATTATATTAAAATGTAGCTTGAACACCTGAACTTGTTGTTGTTACACTACGAGCTTTGTTTTTTAACATATTAGCGATCATAGTTTGCATACTAGTGAATCTATTTCCTGATAATGTATTTAATGGTATTGTATATGTTATAGAAGTACCATCTGAAGAAAAAGAATAAGTAATAGTTGTTTTGATTTGAGTATTTTTAAGTGCGTTTAAGTCATTATTAGGTACATAATTTTGTAGTACTGAATCAGTACATGCAGAATAATCCATGGAACCTTGAGCCTGTACGCAAATTTCAAACGCACTATTTAAAGCTTCAATCTGTTGAACGATAGATTGAGCAATAGCACTATCTTTAGCTTGCTTGTTAGGTTTAAATGCAGCATATAAAATTAATAATATACCTAATACTATAATTAATTCCATTAATGTAAATCCTTTGTTATTAAAAAATTTTTTCTTTTTTTGTTGTTTTCCATATTTTTTTCTAAACCACATATTGTATACCTCCCTAAATATTATTATCTTGTATAATTAATATAACAAACACACCAAAAAATTTTAAAAATTGTTTAAAAAAATTAATAATTTTTTACTAAATAATCTAATATCTGTTTTAAGTAGGCTCCTGAAAGTCCCCCTTTATATTGAGCCAGTACGTTACCTTCTCTATCTAGTATTACAGTATAAGGTACACTTGTAAGTCTTGTAAAACCTGTTAAAGACGCAGGAAATATCACAAATTCCGGATATTGATCTATATATTTCTTAGCATTTCTAAAATCTACTACACATAACATAACATTTATTAAACCTTTATAATTAGGATATAATTGACTCAATGTTTTAACATATTCTCTACAAAAAGGACATGTTGTGGTTACACCTACAGCAACTGTAGGTTTACCACGTAATTCTTGAGTTATATCAGGTATTTTAATACCTCTTAAACCCACTTGTAAATTAATTTCATCATAAAAATTATCCCCTATGCCAAAAATAGAAGCATCATTATTACTAAAACCTGTTCTTATATTAATACTTACAATAAATATTATAAGTGATAATATTATTAAAAATTTATTAAATTTCAGCTTTGTAAATAGTATCATCTATAATATCCCCATGTTCTAATAACATATTATTAATTTTAGAATCTATTTCATGAGAAGTAGATTGTTTAATACTTATATTATTTATTTTATGTTTATTAGAATCTAATTGTAGAGTAATATTATAAAAATTTAAAATTTCCTGTAAAATATCCAAATCAGTATCTTCAATTTCTGATTCTTCTTTATTTAATATTTTCTCATATAACACATATTTAAAGTAAGGAAAATAAAAGCTAGAAATATCAACTTTGTTCTTTATTAACTCTACTAACTCCTCTCCTTCATTATTCAATATTAATCCATTACTTGAGAAATCTATTTTAAAATATTTTGAAATAGTTTTTTCAACTATACTAAAAAAAGATGATGGAGTACATATACTAAAAAAGTCACTAACAAAAAATAAATCTCTTAAACTTGTTACTTTATTTGATTTTAAATTATTATCTATATCAAAATCATCAAACGAATAATAAATAGTTAAATGTTCTATAATATCAGATAAATTATTATACACTTCTATATAAGGTAAATTCTTAAATTTATTTAAATAAGAATATAAAGAAATAATATGTATTAATTCATATAATGAAGTCTTATTTTTAATAACAATATCATAATCTTCAAAAAAATCTATTAATTTACCTGATTCGTAATATTCTCTGAATAATTCGATAAATTCTAGTGTAAATCTCAACCCTTCATGAGCTGTGATAGCTTCGTCAGTAGGCATTATAAAACTTTTAGGTACCTTAATATTATATGCTTTTAAATAATCAGAATAATCTTCGCTCATTAAAATATTTTTTGTTCTTAAATAAGTAATACATCCTTTATTATATAATGCTTGTAATATCTGGTATGTAGTAAATAAATTCCCTGATGCTGATGATACTATATTATACATCGTAGGTAATGAATAATTCGTATTTGTACGTACAGTAATTCCTGTATCTGTAGAATATCCTTTTATAGTTAAAGGAATATTTATTTCTTTTTTTCTATCATAATAAGATATTAACTCTATATTATTAACTGAAAACAATATAGCTAACTGACTTCGTCCCAGTCCCTTATCATATCCTTGGCTTAATAATAAACTACTTAATACATGGCCAACTAATTTATCAAAAGCTCTTCTTATACTTTGTGCTCTTACATATTTATTTTTATGTGTGTTATCTATTTTCTCGCAATTTAAAAAAGCATTAATTACAGCCTTTTTCGTAATAGAACTAGAAACTACTCTATGAATTTGATTCTTTTCAACATTACATGTTTTTATTAAATAATTAACCACATCATAAGCGATACGTTCACCTTCAATATCTGCATCAGTAAAAATATAGATATCTCCTGCTTGAGCAGCTTTATTTTTTAAACCTTCTAATAATTTGTATTTACCATTAATAAATACATTTTCTAAAATAATGTTCCCTGAATTTGAAAAAGATACCCCTATATCAGCATTTGTTAAGTCAAATAAGTGACCATTAGTAGCAATATAATCTCTATTAGGTAAACTTTTATCTAATTCAGAATCACTTAAAATTTTTTCTATTGCATCTATTTTAGGTGATGATTCTACTATAATTAAAGTATTTTTACCCATTGTATTTACCTTTATTTTTATTTTTAATATCTATAAACAAAGAATAACCCCCAGAAATCACTATATTCCTTATCATCATCGTCTTTATATGGATTTGTCCATAAATGTTTGTAATTAAACTCTATACCAAATCTTTTACCATAAATACCTACACTACCACCGGAAGCTAAACTAATACTTCCATCCCACTGGATAAAAGGAACTATTGGATCTAAATAAAGTTTTAAAAATTCTGTATCCATAAAAGCATAACTAAATAAGTTCATAGTCATACCTTTCGAACCTATAATTGCTTGAGGATAAATATGAGGTAAAGCTATTAAGAAAGTATCATTTCTGTGTTCAAATCGAGCACCTAAAGCAAAAGCATCATCTATAGAATCTCCACTAATAAATTCATTTATACCTAACATAATAAACATAGATGATTTCTTTTTTTCTCTTACATATTTTTCAAACTGTTCTTCCATATGTTTCTGTTCTTCTAACTCATCACCAGTATATTGTTTTGTAAATTCTTTTACACGTTCATGTGCGGTTGCTGCTGGTGTAACTACTTCTTGATTCTTAGGTATAACTTGCTTTTCTTTTTCCTTTTTCATATACTCAGCGTCGTCGTAAGAGTCTACAGTGATAATATCAATAGGAAGAGAATTACTATTAATAGAAGCTGTTATGCCTAATTTACTTGTTATAACAAACATAACTGCAATTATAATAATTAATTTACTTACCTGATTCATGCTACTTCTCCTGTATTAATAGTATTATTTTCTAAAAATTCATAAACATCATCATCCTGCTCAAATAAATCATAAAGATACACAAAGCTTTCATAGTTTAAAGTTCTACATACAGAATCATTTAATAAACATATAAAAAGACTTTTTTGTTTAGTCGAATTAATAAATTTTAAAAGTAATAATAAATCTACTAATTTTTCAAAATAATAGAATGAAACTAAATTATTTTTAATCGACGTAACTTCAGTAATCAAATATTTAATCGTACATAATAATTTTACTAATGGTGCTGAAAAATTATCTCCTACCATTAAAAATTCAGCTAAATATTTGTTATAATCCTCTTTGTAATAATCTTCATACTTATTCAACACATCCAATACTATTCTCTCAGCAAAATTCACTTCACCAAATTTTTCTAATACTGAATTAGAAATAAAATCTTGTAATAATTCAGTATAAAATCTCTTCATTATTACACCTGAAAAACCAGAATTAGATAACATTTTATCGAATGATTTTTCTCTTAAACAAGCGTTTAAATAGGAAGTTTTATTTTTTATTTTATCTTGATTATTTAATACATATAAAAGCGAACGACTAAACTTTTGAAGTTTATTTATTGCTTTAATCTTTTTCTTTTTAAGTTTTTCATTTGTATGTTCTTTTGTAGGTTTAACTTTACTCAATTGTTTAAATTCTTGTATTTTAGTTTCATAATAACTCTTGAATTCAATATCTTCTATAAAGTTCTTTCTTACATCTTTTTTATCTTTAGTGATCTTATCAAAACCTTTGATGTCATCAAAATAAATACCATAAAATTTTAATATTTCTTCTATGATCTGATCATAATAATCTATAATTTTATCATACAATACATGAGTTTTTTCTGTTTTTATATAAAGTTTATTATTTTTCCCTTTTAACTCATTTAAATTAGTTTTAATAACTTTTAATTTAGTATGATTATTAATCTCTTCGATAGCTTTATTAAGAATTCTAACCATTTTTGAAATACTATAATCTCCTGTTAAACCTAATTGACGATAAAATAGTTTTATATTCATGGATATTACATTATTGGCTAATATTAAATATTCGTATAATCTTCTTGATGTATTACTTAACTTAATATATTCAGAATAATCAATAACACACCAAGATTTATCCTGTAAAAATTCTTTAATAAAATCTTGGTTAAATATAATAACAACCTTATTCTTATTAACTACATATTTTTGAATTATGTTTTTAAATGTTTTAGATGTTACTTTTCCTTTATCTATGTAATAACAATTACTATATTCAATTTCAATATTTGCCCATTTATCTAGAGATTCTTCTATTATCTGTTTATATATTGCATTATTATAACCTATATTATTTGATAAATCTATTAAATTACATGTTATACCCAATCCATTTTTTAGTAATTTAAACCTATCAAATCTTAATTTTTTCTCTACATATTTGTTATGCTGCCCTTTTGTCTTATATTCAAAAACTTCATTTTCAGAAAATTTATCCCCTGGAAAATTAGTAACAGTAGAATAATAAATTTCATTTAAAGATTTTAAATAGAACCATAATAAAGTATTTAAAATTTCAAAATCCTTTTGTCTAGGTAACCCTTTCTCACAATAAACTCTATAATATATATCTTTCGTAAATTTATTTACATATTCCTTCAAATCACTTTTTTTTCTTGTAGGAAACCATAAAGGAAATTTTATAAAATTAATATTTTGTAATATATAAATACCATTTTTAAAATGTACATCATGTAATAACTCAATATAAGTATTCATATTACAACCTCTTTAATTATTTTTATTATTTTATTGGTATATAATTTAAATAAATACCTGTGGTATCAACATAAAGCTTTTGCCACCCTTCAGGAATTACTATAAAATAACCATCATCATAATTAATTCTCATAGGTCTGGTATAAACATCAAAATATGTAATATCCTTATAAACCAACCCATCACTATCCTTTAAAGCAATAATAGCATTAATATCTTTATTAATTAATATTTTATACCTATCATCTGGATTTAATGTAAATTTTGTTTCTTTATAAGGAGTTGATACCTGTTTTAATATATCTTGTTTTTTAGATGCACATCCAAATATAGATACAATTAATATAGTTATTAATATAAGTTTTAAAATTTTATTAAATATCTTTTTATTAAACATATTAAACCCCATGTTTTTATTATATTATTATATAAATTTTTTTATATTTAATAAGTTTAAAAACTTTAATAATAACTCATTCCAATATTATTATAACATAAAAAATAATAATTTTCAAAAATTATTATACTTTTTTTTATATTTTATATATTCATCAAAAACATCTTCACCTAAAATATCTTTTAATAAATCATATATCTTAAAATTAAATATTAAATCATAATAATAATAATAAATACCTAAATCCATAGGAATATTATTACTTTCCATCCATTTGACAACTTTTGATAACCCATCATGTCCAGTATTTTTATATAGTATTTCGGATAATAACGCTTGAGGAAAGTTTCTTGAAAGTTTAGCTAATTTAAATAAAAGCATCCAATAAGGAATAAATTTAAACAAACTTAATTCATGTTCTGTATATTCCACTTTACAGGTTTTGCCTGTTGAATCTTTATATTTTGTAACAAATTGCTTAGTGTCTAATAATATATAAGGATAAAATTTTCTTGCTAAAAAGTTTTTTTTCAACAAATCAGCATCTTTATTAGCAACTTTAGTCCATAAATCTTTATTTTGGTTGAGTACATCTTCTATAAAGGAACCAAATATTTGAAATTCTTTTAATGTTTTAGAAATATTAATTTTAAATTTATTAAGTAAAAGTTTTAAATCTTGTACATTATAATTCTCTAAATATATTGTCTTTAGATAAAAATCTAATTCTCTTAAGTTATGTATTCCTGGAACCTCTTTTGTACCTTTAATCAAACCTATTTCATATTCACTAATATCATCTAGTTTTAAATTTAATCTTTCCTTTTTATACTTTTTTAATTTTTTTAATTCTTCTTTATACGATTTCTCATAAACATCATCTTTAATTTGTTTATTTTTTATTATTTTAAAACCAATAAAAACTAATAAAGGAGAAAATAATAAAGTATTACCTAAATTCATGTAAAAATTCATAGCAAAGAAAACAGTTAAAAAATCAAACTCAGTAAATTTCGGAGGATATTTACCATACTTATTTATAAAATCGATTAAATTAGCAAATGTTCCTTTTACTAATTCATTATATTCATTAACATACAAAGGATATTGTTTTTCAGTATAATAATAAATAAACTTATTAATAAAAGGTATTTTATAAACAAAATCACTTAATACACTATATAATAATTTAATCTCTTTAAAATATATAGACAATAGAGGATTAACTATAAAATCATAAAAATAACCAGGATAGACAAAAAACAATGCGAAATATAAAAGTGTAAATACAAAAAATAAACCAAATACTTTAAAATATAAATTGGTTTTTATTAAAGCTTGTCTAGCATCGTAATGTCTATCGGACATTTTAACCTCTTATAAATATTAATTTATTATTCTAAAATATTCATACGTTGTACAGTTACTGATTCAGGTATTCTAATTACAACTTTCGACGTAATATCATTAGTACCCCCTTTAGCTACAACAACAGGCATCTGATTTTTCATAAGGTCCAACTTAAATTGAGCAATCATATCTACAGTATCAGCAAAACCAGAAATTGCCCCCTGCTTTGTTGCATCTGATAATGTACCTAACTGTTGAGTTTCTCCAGTTGAACTTGTTGTCATAATAGCACCCATTGGGTTTGACATGTTTTTCAAAAATTCACCTATATTTTTCAATATTTGAGATTCCATTGCCCATTTTGTTAATTCATCAAAATTTGTGATTGAAATACCTTGCAACCCTGGTAACCCATCAAACATAGAAACAACAGTACCTGCAGAATCTATTTTTATGTCTCCTTCATAATAAGCATCAAAACGTTTCTTCGGATCATAAAATACTATTCTCTCAGGTTGGAGCATAACTCTTTCTGATGTTAAATCACCAGTAGCTTTTGCAATAATATATCCATTATAAGTACCTATATGTATATTTTTCTGTAAAAATGTATCTTTGCTTATTTTAATAAATACGTAAGAATATTTGCCAGGTGCTGTAGGAGCTATTACTCCATTCATTAAATACCCTTCAAATGTAGTACCTGGTGGAAATGTTATTGAGCTATATTTAGTTAATTGATAAATATTCTCCTGTTCTCTTGCCTGTTGTATTTCAGCAACCTGTTCATCACCTAATATTTTCGTTACTTCTAATGTAGCTTTTATACTAACAGGAGCAGTTGCTGTATTACTAACTTCTCCTGATTCTAAATTATTTAACATATTCCAACTTCTGTTTTTCTTGTTTGAACTAGGTTTCTTTAATTTTGCTAATAAATTATTAGGAGCTAAAGTTTCATTAGAACTGTTATTTGATTTTGGTTTTTTAAGTTTAGTTAATAAGTTTGAACTATCAGATGTTTTCTTCTTATTAGCCTTGTTGTTAGCATTATTAGTATTTAGAAATGATTGTACTACTTTATTATTTTTGGTTTCTTCTTGTTCCGTTTCAAAAACCACTTTAGGTTTGTTAGTACCTAGATTATCTAATGATTTATCTTTATTAAAAACAAATTTCACTCTTCCTAACTCAATTACTTTATTACCTTTTTTAATGTAAGCATTTCCTTTATTATCCGTTACTAGTTCTGCATTTTTACCATAAACTTTAGCTTTACCTGTTTTAGGATTATAAACTATTAAATTACCATCTTTGTCTTTATATATTAATTTACCATCTGCTGTTTGATATACTTTAGTTTTTTGCAGCTCCACTCGCCCTTCATCTGCTAATTTTTTGAATTTACCAGTTTTATACTCTTTCATATATAAAGCTTTATTAATCACAAATAAATCACCTTTACCTAGATTTTTAATATCACCTAATTTGTTAGTTTTAATTACATAGTTTTTATTATTAACAAAATATTTGTTATGATTTTTATCTATATATACCATACCATCAATCAATTTAATCATTATTTTTGCTTTTTGCATATATTTTAAATAATCATTTATAGCTTTTTGAACCTCGCTATAAGTTAATCTTATTTTTCTATTACCATCTAAATAATAAAATCCCTTATTATCTTTGTATATTCTAACTACTTTACCATTTATTAAACCTAATAAATAAGAATTTTTATCTATTACATCTTTTATTACTTTTACCTTAACACCAGAATTAGGGTTGTTAGCCTTCTTTAAAATATTTTTTACATCATCGTTACTTAAACGAACTTTATTTCCATTCTCATCAATATAATAATAACCATTAGCGTCTTTATATATTTTATGTTGTTTTCCATCAGAAGTAGTAACTGTAAAAACAGGTTTTTTATTATTTTCTGGTATTAGATTGTTTACCAGATCTTCTTCTGATATATATTTCTTATTTCCATTTTCATCTAAGTAGTAATAACCATTTTCATCTTTATAGATATCTCTTTTTTTACCCTCTATTAATGCTGAAGCTACTTTTGCATGTGTATTAATTGGAAAATTATTTAATAATTGTTTGTCTTTTACATAATGTTTATTTCCATTTTCATCAACATAATAATAACCTTTATCATCTTTAAGAATGTCGTATTTTTTACCATCAACAGTAATTTGTCCAACTGGATTATCGGTTGTGCTTGTAAAAGTATCTCCTGAATAAGTTTTTGCAACCACATGTCCTTTCTTTTCTAAGACAGTATTACCATTACTATCTACAATCTTAATAGTTCCATCAGGTAGTTCCTGTATATACCCTTCCCCTATTACTTCTTCAGTACCATCTGGATTAACTTTTATTATCTTACCGTCTTTTATTTTATAACTAGTTCCATCTTCAAAAACAACATTGTCAATCTTTGCTGCAACAGGATTATTTTTAGTATCTTGAGTTAAAACTATTAAATTACCGGTTTTTGGATCTATAATAACACTTACATATTTTACTTTATAATCAGTAGTATCTAATAAATAATATACACCTAAATCATCAATGGCATAATAATTATCTGTTTTTAAAATAACTTTTTTAATATATAATCTTCTAGGCATTAAATATAATTTACCATTAACTGATATATAATAATTATTATTTTTATCTACTAAAATAACAAAACCATCCCCTTCAGAAATTATTTTAGCTAAAATATTTTTGTCTTTGTACATGTAAACTTTATATGGTGATTTTTGCCCTTCTTTAGTAGTATAACCCATTTGTATTTGATTTCTGAGTTCTTGATTTTCTTTTTTTAATTTTTGTATTTCTAATAAAATACCTTTTAATACACTGTCTTCTTTCTCTTGTAAAATTAACCTTCCATTATCTTTTATAGTTGATTTATTCTGTTCAGAAGTAACTATAGCAATAATTAAACTTATAGAAACTATTGTTGCTACAAATATGAATATTAATTTAGCAATACCTATCTGTTTAATAAATTTTTCTAATCTTTTTAATATAATATTCATACTTATATTACTCCTTAGTTGATTTTATTAATAATCAATTCTAATATAACAAAAAAATATTAAGTTTTAAAAATTTATTAAATCGTTATAAAATTATTTTTAAAATAATTTTTTATTTATAGTTATATTTTTTAGATTGTTTTTTAGATAGATGTGCCATATTCTTCTTAGATTTTTTATTATATTTATTTTTAGATTTGTTTTTAGAATTAATAGCTTTTATTTTATTATCAATATATTTAGAACATAAAACATAACTATTTAATATTTTTTCTTTCTCTTCTTCACTGATTTCTGTATCTTTTTCAAAAAATTTTTGAGCAACTTCTATCATTTTAGTTGTTGGTTTTTTTGCTTTGATATATTCATCATAATGTTTCTTTATAAAGTTATTACAAACATTAAATTTATTAATATTATCAGGTAAGTTTATATTTAATGTTTGACTTATATCTTTTGCAAGATTCAACATTTTATTTGTTGATTCTACATCTTCTCGAAAATTTAAATTAATATTTTTTAGAATATCCAAAAATTTTCTTAAATAGTTTTTTCTTTCTGATTCGTTAACATTTCCTTTAGCTATCTTATCTAAAAAACCTTCCATTTCTTTAGTAAAGTTAACATTTATAATCCAATTATAGTCTTTTTTAGTCATAAAAAATTCTACCATTTTAATCCCTTTGTCTGTAATAAACAGATAATCTGAATTCTTTTCCTTTTTTTCTATAATATATTTTCTAATATCTATAATTTTATTTAAAATAGAAGCATAAGTAGATGGACGTCCTATTTTCTCTTGTTCTAACTTTTTTAATAAAGTTGGTTGTGTATAATGAGCAGGAGGTTTAGTCATTAATTTTTCTTTGTTGATTTTTGTTATATCAATAATATCTCCTTTTTTTATATCAGGTAAATTTTCTTGTTCTGTATCATCTTTATTTTCATCTTTATTATTACTTTTATTAACATTATTACTTGTGTTTGCTGCTGCAAATCTCTTTCTAAATTCTAAATAACCCTCTTTAATTATAACTTTTCCAGAAGTTTTAAAATCATCTTCAAATACAATAGTAGTTACAAAAACTTCAGCTGGTATCAATTGACTTTCAATAAAGCGATTAAAAATTAATTTATAAACTTTTTTATCTAAATCTGTTAAATCTGAATTTTTTTCTAAATCATTAGGTAACAAAATCTTTGTTGGCCTAATACATTCATGCCCATCTTGGTCCCCTTTTTTCCCAGGATTTCCTTGAAATAGATGTGTGATATTTAGTTTATTACAAATAGATTTTGCTAATTTAATACCATCGTCACTAACACGTGCAGAGTCTGTCCTATGGTATGTAATTAAACCTTTTTCAAAGAGTTTTTGAAGGATATTCATAGCAACTTTACTGTTAATTTTATAATTTTTCGTTATATCTGATAGCACAGTTCTTGTAATATAAGGCAAAGGTGCTGGTTCTTTTTTATTTTTCTTTTTTACATCTATAACCTTTATCTTTTTTAATTTATTATATTTTTGGTAGTCTTTTTCAGGCGTATCAAAATCATTTATTTTGTATTTTTTTGTAGCTTTAAATTCTATATTATCTTTTATTAAATTTAATGTAGTCTTAAAATAAGGTTCAGGTTTAAAGTTTTCTATCTTTTTATCACGCTCATATACCAAATAAACAGCTGGTGTTTGTACCCTTCCAGCTGATAAATTTAAACCTAAATCTTTACCAAATTCTTGCATTAATAGTGCAGATAGATACCATCCAACAAGCCGATCAAGAATACGTCTTGTTTCTTGAGCTTTGATAAGATTTAAATCTAAAGAAGTTTTGTTTTTAATAGCATCACTTAAAGCTTTTGGTGTAATTTCATTATATCTAATACGATAAATTTTAGATGAATCAATTTTATTCTGCTTTAATACAGTATCAATATGCCATCCTATTGCTTCCCCTTCTCTATCCGGGTCAGTTGCTATATATATTTCAGTAGCTGATTTAGCTTTTTCTATTATTTTATTTATTATTGGTTTTTTTGACTTATCCAGTTCATATTTAGGAATAAATGTTTTTAAATCAACACCTAACTCTTTCTTTGGTAAATCTCGAAAATGTCCTATAGTAGATTCAACTATAAAATTCTTATCAGGAAAACTTTTTTTTAAATATTTTGTTACAGCTTGTTTTTTATTAGGTGACTCTATAATTACCAAATAATATGACATATAATCCCTTTCTTAAATAAATATTAGTTTTTAATTCTATGTATATATTTAATTTATTTCCTAAGACAGTTCTTAGGTTCTTTTTTTACAATTTCTATATTATTGACTATATGTCTTATAATTTCTGAATCGCTTATTTTTTGATAAGCATATTCAGCAGCACTGTCTTTTACAATATAGTGAGGTGGAATTTGGTTTAATGTCATAACAATTACGTCTGTAACACATCCAGCACAGGAACAATATTGAGGATTTGCTGATAAATATCTTTTTACTAAAGCTACAACTCGTTGCTCATTTAAATTTACAAAATAATTATGAGATATATTAGTGTTTAGCATATACTCACCTCTTAAAAGTGAATAATATTAGTTACTAAAATTTATATAACAAATTTTAATTAACTATTTTTCTTAAATTTCTTATTTTTCTTGTATCTTGCAACTTTTTCTTGATCTTTCTGCTTATCCATAACCTCTTTTAATTGCTTATTAAATAACGTAACATATTCGTCCATATCTTTTATTCTTTTAGATAAAAAATAGTCTAACATAGATACTTTCAGTACGGTTTCCTCATCATTATTTACTACATCTTTTTTATTTTTATCTTCTACCATGATCCACCTCTCATAATATAAATTTAATTATTTAAAATAGATTTTTGATAATATAAGTTATTTGTTAAACCGTTATATGCAATTTCGAATATTACAGTTTCTACCTCTGATAATAACACTTTTAAATTATAAGCATCTCCAACCATAATATAATAACGATTTCCTCCAGTATATACATTTAAACTGGTACCATCATTCGATAATTTAAAAAATACATATTTATTAGAAGCTTTTTGAAACTCTATATCATTACTCATTTTAAATACAAATTCTCCGCTATCTAAAAATTGTAACTTATATAACTTGTTCTTTTTTATATTAAAATGATAATCATATCCATTATATTTTATTACTACTGTATAGAGTAATTCTGGAGGGTATTTTATCGTTAGTGATTTTAATGAGGTTATTAAATCAGAGGATTCTTTTTGCAGTGCTGAATCAATTTTATCTTGTTTAGATGTTGTTTTGATTAAATTAGAATTTTGTTCCTGTAGATTTACTTTAGATTTAGATGCACATCCAAATATTAAAAATAACATTAAAAATAACAAAACAGAAAGGTTTTTATTACTTATTTTTAAACTTTTCTTCATTTTATTAACTCCTTCCTTACAACTTTTTTTACAACTTTTTTTTTAAAACTTTTTTCTTAAAACTATTTTATAACTTTTTATTACTTTATTTTCTTAACCATTACTTCTACTCTTATGTATAAGGTATTACTTTTAATTCAATTCCTTTTAATTGTAATATATCTTTCATAGAATAATAATAAGTTTCAAGTGAAGATTTTAATGAATCAATTAGTTTTTGTAAAAATTCAAAATTATGAATACACATATCCAATCTAAAAATATCCGTATGTAAAGATAATCCTTCTTTTGTTACTGTATCGGTTTTTAATACTTTCATACGATTATAAAGCATATTATAAATATATTTTTTATAAAATGTAAAATTATTTATATGATTTATTATTTCAACGTTGATAAGATTCATTACATAAATTAATTTTCCTATACTAAGATATAAATTATATAAACTCTGCATTACATCTTGCTTAGCTTCAATTTCTATCTCCTCAATAATATTATTAATATGAGGTAACATTTCCTTTAAATTATAACAAATTTTTTGATACTTTTTAAAAATATTTTGGAAATAATCTTTTTTTATAAAATTAGGACTAACATTTAATTCTTGTGCAACATTAACTGATGCTGATAATATCATATATAAATCCTTATTAAAAAACTTTTCATACGAATCGTATTTATCCAATTCTCTATCTAAACTATGTAATAATTCTTTTATAGTAGATAGCATTGAATTTAATTCGTTTTTGTTTATATCAGCTGAGTTTTTACTCATACTCAATCTCCTTCTCTTTTAAACTATTTTAATAACTTCATTTAATCGCTATATTATTATTTTTAGTTTTCTAATTTTTTCAATTTATTTCTTATTAATTTATCGTAATATGTATAATACAAATATTGACTTATCAAGATAAAATCTTTCTGATTAAATTTATTATCAGTTTTATATTGATTTATGAATTTTCGAATTTCACTAGCTTTAGTATTATATGTATTTAAATCAAGATGGTATTTTGACATAATATAACTATGATACTTAGGTATTAATTTATGTAAAAAATCATAGTAATTTTCTTGTTCTGTAATTATTTTTTTGTATATATCTTTGTATTTAACTTTATAATCTTCAACATATTTACTATAAATAGAAACAGCTTTTTCTGTTTTTAGTTCATAAGGTAAAAGCATATTATTATTTCTAACATAATATAAGTTTTTAAAACTATAATAAAATATACTGTAAATATAAGTATAGTAAGGATATCCTTTAGATATTGACTTCCTCCTCTCCCTAAAGGAAGAGGATTCCCATCTACGCTATCGATGGAAGCGGTAATCCCTCACGGTTTCCCGCTGGTTCCTGCTTCAGCGTATACTCTCTGGCATACTCCACAGGCGTGACTTCCCGCAAGCCCTGCGGTAGGGTTATAAGGTTTTCCTTCCTCATCGCTCTCATTAAAACATTTATCGCACCTACCAAATCAGCATTAGACGTAAAACCACACTTTTTGCATACAAATACCGCTTGGTTTTTGCGGTTTTCCTTATTAGTGTAATCACATAGAGGACAGGTTATAGAGGTGTTTTTAGCGTCAACTCTAACCAGTTTCCCCCCATTTCTCTGGAGTTTATACTCAAGCAGTTCAAAGAACCTACCCCACGCTCGAGAAAGAATGCTTCTGTTTAAGCCTGATTTAGCTTTTACATTACGTCCGGGGCTGTCTTTTGTGCCTTTTGCAGATTTGGTTAGGTTCTTAACCTTTAAATTCTCTACAGCCACAAAGCCGTGTTTTTTGGCTATGGCTGTTGTTATTTTATGTAGGTAATCGTTTCTCACATTTGCTATCTTAAGCCACATCTTTGCTATTTTTCTTTGGTGTTTTTTGTAATTATTAGAAAACGGTGTCTTATCTCCTTTTTTGGTAGGGTGTTGTTTTCTCGAGAGTTGCCTTTGGAGTTTGATTAGTTTTTTCTCATATTTACTTAAATCAAGAGGCTCGAAGTAACAACCGTTGGATAGTGTGATTATCTTTTTTACACCTACATCTATACCCACGGGGTTGGATAGATTTTCTTTAATTGATGTGTCTTTTTCGGTAACTACGCTTATATACCAGCCATCGGCGTATCTTTTAACTGTTACATTCTTTGGTTTGCCAACTATGTTTCTTGATTTATAAAACCTAACCCATCCTATTTTAGGTAAAAATATTCTATTGTTATTTATCTTAAAGCCTTGAGGATATCTAAAGCTGTCTGGCGATTTACCTTTCTTCCTGAAGTCTGGAAAAGATATACCATTGCCTTTGGTAAAAGCACTGTCTATGGCTTTGTATAAATCCTTTAAGGTTTGTTGTAGAATTTGAGAATGTGCTTCTTTTAAGAAAGCGTATTCTTCGGATTGTTTCCATAATTTAAGCATTCCCGCCATTTCGTTATAGGTAGGTATAGTAGCAGTATTTTTGTAATATTGTGGCAAGTGGATATTGATGATTTTATCTACCTTTTTTATATCAAGCTTTTGTTTTATTAAAGCAATAGCTTTATTCCATACAAACCTACAAGAGCCGGCAAATTGGGCGAACTTGTTTTCTAACTCTTCATTGGTCTTGAGTTTAAATTTAAAGGCTTGACATGTAATCATTGTTATATTATAGTATTGGTCTATGGAAAAGTCAAGTAAAATTAGAACTGGTAGGCATTGTGTTTTTCTTCTGCATGTGCATTTGGTCTTTGTAACTAAATACAGAAAGAGCGTATTTCAAAAGAAACACTTAGAAACCTTAAAGGAAATCTTCGCCAAAGTCTGTCAAGATTTTGAGGCAGAACTGATAGAATTAAATGGAGAAAGCGACCATGTCCATTTGCTTGTAAACTATCCGCCAAAGGTGGCAGTCTCAAAACTGGTAAATTCGCTAAAAGGTGTTTCTTCCAGAAAGCTAAAACAAATCCATCCTGAATTAAGGCAGTATTACTGGAAAAACGCTTTATGGTCTCCAAGCTATTTTGCAGGTTCCTGTGGTGGAGCTCCGCTTGAGGTTATCAAACAATATATTGAAACCCAGAAGACACCCACTACATCACCTACCTAAAAGAATGTGTCTTGTGGGTGGTGGAGGGATAAAAACTCTTTTAACAAAACAATTTCATTAATATCGTTTGTTTTAACAAAAAAAGCCCTTTCAGTCATAAAAGTCTGAAACATATAATAACATATTATTCCATTTAAGTTATCTATCATAAAAATCTCCTTTTATTTTATATTATATAATTAATTATATAAAATGTCAAATATTTTTTTAATTACTTTATGGTATTATTGAATATTTCGTTAGTTTCATTTAACTATTTAAAATATTCTATCTAATACATAATGTAATACTTGTAACTTATAAAATATTCCACTAAATTATCTAAAATTATAATGTAAAGAATTCTTTTTAAATTATAAGATATTCCTGTTATTGTCTATGTTTAAAATTTTAGTATTCTTGATAATAAATTAAACAGTTTTTTGAAAGTTATAAAATATTCTTTTCAAAAAAGCCGGTGTGCGGCATAAAACTCTTTTAAAATTAAAGACTTATAAAACTAAAAAGATACATCTTTTCTATTGTATACAATTACGACTATTACTATA